>CALKFX010000081.1 GCA_938084875.1 uncultured Flavobacteriales bacterium
AATTCTTGTCTAACAGATGCGACAGAACCATAAAATTCAAATATCACAAAATAAATTCAATTGAAAATCAGCATTTTAGTTATTTATCTGATTCCATTTTTCTTAAAGAAAAGCAAAAAAATAGACAG
This sequence comes from uncultured Flavobacteriales bacterium, assembly GCA_938084875.1. Classification (GTDB taxonomy): domain Bacteria; phylum Bacteroidota; class Bacteroidia; order Flavobacteriales_D; family Parvicellaceae; genus MED-G20. The sequence goes on from CALKFX010000081.1 coordinate 129, forward strand.
ATGCGACAGAACCAGACATAATGATTTATAACAAAAAAGAAATAGAAGAGCTTGACCGTATTACGAGGTTAAAAATTATTAATTCTGCTACCGGTATAAAACCAGCCAACTTAATAGGCACAATAGATAATAGAGGGAATACTAATCTAGCCGTATTTAGCTCTGTCGTTCACTTAGGCAGCAACCCTGCACTTCTTGGTTTTATTTCAAGACCAAGAACCACAGATGCAGGTCATACATTTACAAATATCATTAAAAACGAATACTATACGATCAATCACATTCATCCAGAATTCATTAAAAATGCCCATTACACTTCAGCTAAATTTCCTAAAGATATTTCAGAGTTTGAACGCTGTAACCTCACGGAAGAATATATGAAAGATTTTAAGGCTCCTTTTGTGAAAGAAAGCACCTTCAAAATCGGAATGCGACTAAAAGAGGTTATTGATATAAAACTTAATAATACTGCTTTAGTTATAGGAGAGATAGAAAACGTGACTTTTCCTGATGAATCAATAGTTAATAGCGATATTGATTTGGAGGTAGCTAGAGGTGTTGGGATTTCAGGGCTTAATAGTTATTATGCTTTAAAAAAAATTGGTAATCACCCTTATGTAAGAGTAGGGGAAGTCCCTGAATTTTAGCCTTGAAAAAAGAGCACCTTCCTCAAAAAATATGTCTCGTTTGTGGACTCCCATTTACATGGCGTAAAAAGTGGAAAAAAAATGGGAAGAAGTAAAGTATTGTAGTCAACGCTGTAGAAAAAATAAATGAAAGAAGTTAATCTAATATTCCCGCATCAGTTGTTTCAAGAATCGCCAATTTTTGATGTGAAAGCCCCTGTTTATTTAGTTGAAGAATATGGTTCTGTCGCATTAATCAATTCTGATTCTGAAATTTGAATAGAATTAATGCGACAGAACCAAAAACTCAGATATGAAAAAAATTATGGAGTTTTACAAAACAAAAAAACCAAAATATCCCGAGAAATTTTCTTTAGATAAAAGATTTAATTAATGGAGTTTTTTTTGTAGAAAAAATGCATGCATATAACATGGGGAAAACTGATTGCAGAGAGAAAAACAAAAAAATAAGCTATGCTCTTTTCAGTAGGTAAATTCAAATAATAAATTGCAATAAGGTAGAGAAATATTGCGCCCATATTAAAAGGTAAAGCATTCTTAAACATCTTCAAGTGGGTATGTTTTAGCTTGTTTTTTAAATGCATCCACCCAATTCTACTATGTTGAAATATAAAATAAAGTCCAAAGGTTAGAAGCAAACTTTCCTTATTAGACAATAAAAAGAAAGCAACTATGATCAACCATTCTAATTTTTGAAAATAAATTGCTGTTAAAAAAGGAAATATTAAAAGAAGATTACCAATTAAAACATAATTAAAATTGACCATTGGAACTTTAATATTCATTATTAGTAATATTTTAGAGAACTCTTCAAAATGAATTAAAAACAGAGAACTAAATAGAACTATTCCCCATAATATTGCTATTGTATTAGATTCTATCTTCCAATTGTTAATTTCCGTTTGACCAAAATGCCAAGCAGAGTAAATTAAAAAAAACATCAAGCCTAATGTAGGTATCAAAAACCATATTAATAAAATAGGAACCATCATCAATAAATAATAAAAAATAAACTTGAAATTAATGGTATTTTTTTTGCTTAATATTTCCGTTAAATGATCTAAAGCTCCGTGTGGAATCCCTATTATTAACAAACCAAAAGTTAAAACTGCTAAGTTATTTGAGGACAAATTTAGCAGTTCGTCGGATGCGATACTTTCATCTAACAATATATAGACAATCATTAGAAAAGGGAAAAGAAGTTTTTTAAATTTCCAATAAAACCAATAAAATATAGATTTAATAAATATTCCAATTTGCAACTTATAAAACATTGATAGTTCTTCTTTTATTGAAGTTTTTTCGTCTAAGAATTGTAAAACAAAGTAGGATGATTTAACATTAAATAATCTTTCAAAAATCGGCTTTCCTTTGGCTGGCCAAATAGTGAGAATAATTAATAGTAACTGATCATAAAAAAGGAATCTTTTGTTGGGCTTTAACTTTTTAGCTTTTAAGACACCTTGGTTACAAATCAATTTGGCATGGCGATACATATTTTTAAATGCATAGCCTGTACTTGGTTTAACATTACCTGCCCTAGTTCCAATGTTTACCCATTTTTTTCCTGAGGATTGCTCTGGCAAATTAGAACTCATTGGGATTACTCCTTCTTCTTTAGAAATTACTTTATAAGGGCCAAAGTTTTTGGTAATAAATTTATCTAACTCCTTCTCTGCTTCCAATTTATTAATTATTTTTTTGCCAAATCTTGTAAGCTCTATCAATGCTGAATTTGAGGTATATGGAAGTATGTAGACAAACTGTGTAGATTTTTCTTGAGGTATTCTAAAATCCATCATGTGGTAAACACTTTGGTCTAGTTCCTTTTCTTTTAATTCAACTTTTAATCCAAAAAATGATTGTGAAATATTAAAATCTCCGTTAGGAATATTTTTGAAATCTGGCGGTCTACTATCAAAAATCCAGTCTGATGTGTATTTTTTTTCTAAAGTATTTATATTTAAGTTTTCTTTTTCTTCTATTTTAAGTACTTTTTCTCTACTGTGTTCTATATTGTATTGGAGCATTATTTTTCTTGTCCAGTTGTATAAATCAATACTGTCTACATGAAAATATTCAGTAGGATCTATAGAATTACTTTCATTATCATTGATTTTTATACTTGTCCAACTTTTCGAAATAATGTTTGAAAAGTTTTTGTATATATCGTCATTTCTATTGGCCCAAAAACAAAACGTCTTGTCATTCTCAAGTTTTTCACTTGGCTCAATAGTTAAAAGCTTTTTATTATCTAGCAAAGAATTTTTAGCCATTTCAATTAACAAAATGCAAGTACTTGCACCCCAGCCAACAAAAATTATATCGTAATGGTGATTTTTCAACAATATTCAATTTGAGTTAGACAATATATAACATTTAGCAATAAAAAAATTTTAATTTAGAGTAATTAAAGACTATGCAAACTCATTAACTTAATTAATTGAAATTATTCTTAATGTTATAAATTATTGCGTAACTACAAACTATATATTCTAAAAAAATGAAAATAAAAAAATCACTTTTTATCTTATGGATATTCTCTATTTTATTATCCTGCAGTAACCCTCAAAAAAATGTAAAAGAAACCATGATTTATCCTATTACAGAAAAAAAAGATGTTGTAGAAAATTATTTTGACATTGAAGTAAAGGATTCATACAGATGGTTAGAAGATGACAGGTCTAAAGAAACAGAGTCATGGGTGAAGGCTGAAAACGAAACAACTTTCGCCTATTTAAATAACATTTCATATAGATCGGACTTAAAAAAAAGACTAGAATACCTTTGGAATTATGAAAAGATTAGTGCTCCATTTAAGGAGGGTGAATTCACTTATTTTTATAAGAATAATGGTTTGCAAAATCAATATGTAATATATAGACAAAAAGAAAATGAGTCTGCTGAGGTTTTTTTAGATCCTAATCAATTTTCAAAAGACGGTACAATCTCTTTAGGAGCTTTAAGCTTTTCAGACTCTGGTAATATTGTAGCCTATTCTATTTCGGAATGGGGCAGTGATTGGAGAAAAGTTATCGTAATGGATGTCTATTCAAAAGAAATTATGGAAGACACTATAGTAGATGTTAAATTCTCTGGACTTTCCTGGAAAAAAAATGAAGGATTCTTTTATTCTAGTTACGATAAACCTGAAGGCAGTGAATTATCTGCAAAAACCGATCAGCACAAACTTTATTACCATAAACTAGGAACATCACAAGATGAAGATCAACTTATATTTGGAGGAACATACGAAGAAAAACATAGATATGTCGGCGGAAATGTTACTGAAGACGGAAATTACTTATTTGTTTCCGCAAGTGTTTCAACCTCCGGAAATAAATTATTTATGAAAGACTTATCAAAGCCTAACAGCGATTTTGTAACCATATTAAACCACACCAATAGCGATACATATGTGATGGAAAATGAAGGAAGTAAATTGTATTTGGCAACCAACTTAAATGCTCCTAATAAAAAAATAGTATCTGTAGATGCTTCCAATCCAAGTCCAGAAAATTGGGTGGATTTTATCGCTGAAACAGAACATGTATTAAGTCCTTCAAATGGTGGTGGGTATTTCTTTGCAGAATATATGGTAGATGCTGTTTCTAAAGTAAAGCAATACAACTATAACGGTGAAATGATATTCGATTTAGAACTTCCAGGTCTTGGAAGCGTTGGAGGATTTAGCGGAAAAAAAATGGATACTATTCTCTATTATTCTTTTTCAAACTATAAAACCCCTAGAACCATTTATTCATACAATCCTAGAGAAGGAGAATCTAAAATTTATAAAAAGCCAGGAGTTGATTTCAACCCTGACAACTATGAAAGTAATCAAGTATTTTACAGATCTAAAGATAGCACTGTTATTCCTATGATTATTACCCATAAAAAAGGAATAAAATTAAGTGGTAAAAACCCTACCATTCTTTATGGCTATGGAGGTTTTAATATTAGTCTCACTCCATCATTTAGTATAGCCAACGCAGTTTGGATGGAGCAAGGTGGAATTTATGCTGTTGCGAATCTAAGAGGCGGTGGAGAATATGGGAAGAAGTGGCATAAAGCTGGAACTAAAATGAAAAAGCAAAATGTTTTTGATGATTTTATTGCTGCTGCTGAGTTCTTAATAGAAAACAACTATACATCTAGTGAATATTTAGCTATCAGAGGAGGTTCTAATGGTGGGCTTTTAGTAGGAGCCACAATGACCCAGCGTCCTGATTTAATGAAAGTTGCACTTCCAGCTGTTGGAGTTTTAGATATGCTTCGTTACCACACTTTTACTGCTGGAGCTGGATGGGCTTACGACTATGGCACATCTGAAGACAGTAAGGAAATGTTTGAATATTTATTAGGCTATTCTCCCGTTCATAATGTGAAGGCGGGAGTTGAATATCCGGCTACTTTAATAACAACAGGTGACCACGATGATAGAGTAGTTCCTGCACATAGCTTTAAGTTTGCAGCTGAACTTCAGGCAAAACAATCTGGTAGCAACCCTACGCTTATTCGTATTGAAACAGATGCTGGCCATGGAGCAGGCACACCAATAAGCAAAACAATTGAACAATATTCAGATATTTTTGGTTTTACATTGTACAACATGGGTTTTGAAGAACTCCCGAATAAATCAGTTACAGAAAATTACAATTAAGTTGTATAGTCTTTGATAGAAACTGTTTTATTAAAGAAAAATAATTTTATCTTCGAGGCAATTATGAGAATCATCATAAAAAGTGTATTACCCTTATTGATAATTTTTGGGTTCTTAACTGCTCAGTCTCAGTATGCTACTGTTAGAGGAACTGTCTACGAAAAAGAAACTGGAGAACCTTCGTTTGGAACTAATGTCAAAATAAAAGGAACTGGGACAGGTTCTTCAACAGATTTAAATGGATACTATCAAATAAATAAACTTCCTGAGGGAAAGATTACGCTTGAAATCACCAATATAGAGTTTAAAACTATTGAGTACACCATTGAATTAAAGAAAGGAAAAATCACTACTCAAAACTTTTTCATGGAAGTTAATGATGAAGTTTTAGACGAGTTTGAGTACAGTGCAGAAGCAGAAGAGAGAAAAACAGAAGTTAAAATGTCTGTTATTACTGCAACTCCAAAAGACATGGCAAGAGTTGTCGCCATAGGTGGTGAACCAGACTTTGCTCAATATTTGCAAACAACTCCTGGGGTTGTAACTACTGGAGATCAAGGAGGTCAAATGTATATTAGAGGAGGTTCTCCTATTCAGAATAAAGTGCTTTTAGATGGTATGACAATTTATAATCCCTTTCATTCGATTGGTTTCTTCTCTGTTTTTGATGTAGATATTATGAGAAGCGCTGATATTTATACTGGAGGATTTTCAGCAAAATATGGAGGTAGAATTTCTTCGATTATGGATATAACTACTATAGATGGTAATAAAAAAAGACATAAAGGGAAAATTTCGGTAAATCCATTTGGTTCTAAATTAAAAATTGAAGGTCCAATTAAAAAACTAAATGAAGACAACAATAATTCAACTGCGTCCTACATTTTTTCTGGAAAGACATCCTATTTAGAACAAACATCAAAAAAACTTTATAGTTATATAGATTCAAATGGCTTGCCATTTAATTTTACAGACTTATATGGAAAAGTTTCTATTAATGGAACCACTGGAAGTAAAGTCAATTTTTTTGGATTTAGCTACAACGATAGAGTGAGATATAAA
>CALKFX010000082.1 GCA_938084875.1 uncultured Flavobacteriales bacterium
AAGAAAATTCTGAAAAAGAAGAAATTATTTTGGATGGCCAGCAGATGTCCAAAGACTATGAATTTTTCAATATTGGAGATTATGATGTTTCAATTGACAATAATATAATGGCCTATAGTTTAGACACACTCTCGAGAAGAATTTACCAAATAAAAATTAAGAATTTAATTTCAAATGAATTGTATCCAGAAAAATTAGAAAACACTACTGGGTCTATTGTATTTGCCAATGATAATCAAACTATTTTCTACGGTAAAAAAGACCCTACCACACTTAGATCATTTCAAATATATGCCCATAAATTAGGAACTGATCAATCAGAAGACATTCTTATATTTGAAGAAGAAGACGAAACATTTTCTTGTTATGCCTACAAGTCTAAATCTATGGAATTTATAGTTATAAATTCTTCTAGTACATTAAGTGATGAATATAGGCTTATCCCTGCAAATGACCCGCTAAAAAAACCTGAAATTTTTCAAAAAAGAGAAAGAGGATTAGAGTATAATATTTACCATCATCAAGATAAATTTTATATACTAACTAATAAAAACCACCATAATTTTAGTGTAGAGACATGCAGTAAAGACAGTACTGGAAAAGAAAATTGGAAAGAATTTATTTCTGGAAGAGAAGATGTTTTAATTGAAGGATTGGATGTATTTGACCAATTCTTAGTGGTTTCAGAAAGAAAACAAGGTCTACTACAATTATGTGTAATGAATTTTAAAAACGATTCTTTGCACTATATTCCATTTAACGAGCCAACTTATGTTGTTGGAACAAATTCAAATTTAGTAATGAATACTTCTGTTTTAAGGTATTCATATAATTCTATGGTAAACCCCGGAACTATGTTTGAGTACAATATGGAAACAAAAGAAAGTAAAATATTAAAAGAAAAAGAGGTTGTTGGAGGATATGACAAAGACAACTATGCTTCTGAAAGAGTTTGGGCTGAGGGAAGAGATGGAACTAAGATTCCAATGTCCATGGTTTATAAAAAAGGAATAGAGAAAGATGGTCAAAACCCGACACTTTTATATGCTTACGGATCTTATGGATATAGTATAGATCCTACATTCAGCTCCAATAGATTAACCTTGCTTGATCGAGGATTTATTTTTGTTATTGCACATATTAGAGGTGGAGAAGACATGGGAAGAAATTGGTACGAAAATGGTAAGCTATTAAAAAAGAAAAATACATTTTATGATTTTATTGATTGTGGAAAGCATTTGATAGAAAATAGTTTTTGTAGTTCTAAAAACTTGTATGCAGCAGGTGGAAGTGCTGGAGGATTACTGATGGGAGCGGTTATCAATATGGCACCAACTTTATTTAATGGGGCAATTGCACATGTTCCATTTGTAGACGTAGTAACAACTATGTTAGACAAGTCTATACCTTTGACTACAGGGGAGTACGACGAATGGGGAAATCCAAACGAACTAGAAAATTATAATTATATGTTGAGTTACTCACCATACGACAATATTCAGAAAATGAATTATCCTAATCTTCTGGTAACAACTGGTTTGCACGATTCTCAAGTACAGTATTGGGAGCCTGCAAAATGGGTAGCTAAATTAAGAGATCTAAAAACCGATGATAACCTTCTGATTTTAAAAACCAATATGAAAGCTGGACATGGTGGCTCTAGCGGAAGGTTTGAGTATCTAAAGGAAATAGCTTTAGATTACGCGTTTTTATTTAAATTGGAAGGAATTACTCAATAAGTAAACTTATTTCACTAGCAATTTCCTCTGGGATTTTATAGTCTGTTTTTACTATAAAATCAGCCTCACAATAAATTGATTCTCGTTGTTTATGTAATTTTTCAAAAGAAGTTGCGTCTTGAAACATTGGTCTTGAAGAATTATTTTTTATTCTGTTATTCAGCAACACAACACTGGATGTTTTTAAATAAACCACTTGGCCAATAACTTTTAATTTATCAATATTTCTATTAAAAATAGGAAATCCGCCACCAGTAGAATAAACGCATTTTTTTTTATCGAATTGATTAATTATATCTCTTTCAATATTTCTAAAATAACTTTCTCCATTTTCCTTAAAAATAGATTCGATAGATCTCTTTTCTTGCTCTTCTATTAACTGGTCTGTGTCTATAAATTTGTATTTAAGTGTCTTTGCTAGACATCTTCCAACGGAGGATTTTCCTGCACCCATCATTCCAATAAGAAATACTAAAGATTTGGACACTATAATTATTTTTTATTAAAAATTTTTAAATAATTGATTACGTGCTTTACATATTGAAAATAATCCTTAGGATCTGTTTCAATCATTAAATCGTAATAAGGTGTCTTTTCTTCTGAAAAACTACCAACTTTAAATGGAGAATTGGACATGTGCAAAATAAATCTAAGCGGAATGCTCTTGACTTCTGTTAGGTCTAGGAGAATATCAAATCTCTCTGAAATAAAATTTTTAACAACTGCTTTGTTGGGGAAAGCATGGTAATTAAGATCGTAAATGGTAAAAAAATCTAGTCCTAACTTACTCTTTAAAAATTCAGGATCGTCTTTTAATGGGTAAAAGGCAAGAATTTTAATATTAGGAATTTTAAATTCATCCTTTATCATTTTAATTATTTTGACAACGGATTCATAGTCAGACTCATTTTCAATTATGCAAATCATGCCCATTGATTTAGCATCCTGAATATTACAAGAGCTTACCTGTCTAATATTTTCCTTATTAATTAATCTTTGTAGAAACTTTTCGCCTAAAAGAAATTTGATTTTTAAGAATGTAAACTTCATTAGTTATAAACTTACAAAAAGCCTTTAAAAAAGCTCTCCTTGTTGATAATGTTTTGAATCTTCATTTGGTTTTTCTTCACTAATCAAATTAAGAAACTCATCTTCGTTCAAAATAGAGACCTTAAACTTTTCAGCTTTTTCAAGTTTGGATGGTCCCATATTTTCTCCTGCTACAAGAATATCAGTACTTTTACTTACAGAACTTGAGTTTTTTCCACCGTTAATTTCAATAGTTTTTTTCAATTCGTCTCTAGAGATATTTTTAAAAGTCCCTGAAATAACAATTTTCTTATTTTCTAAAATGGTAGATTTTAAAATATTTTCAGATGTATCTGAAGTCATATTAAGTCCATTTTCAAGAAGCAAATCAATTATTTTGTTGTTATAATCGACAGAAAAATATTGCACAATAGATTCTGCTATTTTATCTCCGACTTCGTCGATACTACATAGTTCTTCAAAATTTGAAGAACGCAATTGGTTTATATCTTTAAAATAAGAAGTTAATTTCTTGGCAACCGTTTCTCCAACATATCTTATTCCAAGACCAAAAAGTACTTTGTGAAAAGGTGCAGACTTACTTTGTTGAATACCATTAATAATGTTTTCAGCAGATTTCTCTGCCATTCTTTCTAAAGGAAGCAAGTCTTGTGTCTTAAGAGCATAAAGATCTGCAATATTTTCAATTAGCTTTTCATTATACAATTGTTCTACAGTTTCTTGTCCAATTCCATCTATATTCAACTGCTTCCTGCCGATAAAATGAATTATCTTTCCTTTAATTTGTGGAGGACAAAGATTAGAATTTAAACAATAGTGATGGGCTTCTCCTTCATCTCTTACAAGATCAGATTCACATTCTGGACATTTTGAAGAAAAAACAAATTTACTACTATTGGCATTTCTTTTAGAAATATCAACCCCAGTGATTTTAGGGATAATTTCCCCTCCTTTTTCTACGAATACAGAGTCATTAATTCTTAGGTCTAGCTTTTCTATTTGATCGGCATTATGAACACTTGCTCTTTTGACTATTGTTCCACTAATTTCCACAGCTTTTAAACTAGCAACTGGCGTAATTGCTCCTGTTCTTCCTACTTGGTAAACTATATCTTCCAAAATAGTAGAAACTTGGACTGCTTTGTATTTGTAGGCAATTGCCCATCTTGGAGATTTGGAAGTATTGCCAATTTCTTTTTGAATATCTATTTCATTAACTTTTATAACAATTCCGTCAATTTCAAAGGGTAGATCTTCTTTTCTTTCTTCCCAGTAATTAATAAAATTCATTATTCCATTTACATCGTTTACTTGCTCTACATACTTGTCTTTAACGGACGGCACTTTAAAGCCAAACTTAGCTAAATAATTGTATTGTTTAAAAAGACTATTTATAGTCTGGTTGTCTAGGAAGACAGCATAGATAAAACAATCTAATTTTCTTTTTGCAACAATAGAAGAATCTTGCAGTTTAAGCGTTCCTGAAGCAGAATTTCTAGGATTTGAAAAAAGAGCAAGTCCTTGGTTTTCTCTATTCTGATTTAGTTCCTTAAATACCGATTTAGAATACATTATTTCTCCTCTTACTTCTAAGTTTTCTGGAAAATCTCCAGAAAGGACTAGTGGAATAGAAGAAATGGTTCTTACATTGTTGGTTACATCTTCACCTTGAGTTCCATCTCCTCGAGTAATAGCTTTTACAAGATTGCCATTTTTATAAATTATACTAATTGCAACTCCATCGTACTTTAGTTCGCAAATGTAAGTTAGTGGTACATCAATTATCTTTTTAACTCTTTGATCAAAATCTGCAATATCATCTTTGGAATAACTATTGGAAAGTGACAACATTGGATACTTATGGGTGACTGTTTCAAAAGACTTGGTAATGTCACCACCCACTCTTTTAGTTGGTGAATTAGCATCGTATAGTTCTGGATATTTAATTTCCAACTCCTCCAGTTCTTTTAAAAGCTGGTCAAATTCATAATCAGAGACTACAGACATACTATGAATATAGTACTGTGTATTGTAAGAATGGATTAATTCTCTTAACTCTATAATTCTATCAATATCTATTTTACTCATTTTTAGTAGCTACAACAAACCTTTTTTTGCCTTGAAAATCTTTATAAACAGAAGATTTAAAATATTTTTTACTATCTAATAAATTTACAACATCGTTGGCAAAATCCTCATGAATTTCGAAGTAAATTTTACCATTTTTTTTCAAATGATTGCATGCAAAATCTGAAATTATCTCGTAGTATTTAAGTGGTTCTTCATTTTCAACAAAAAGTGCTTGTGATGGCTCATTTAGAACAACATTTGGATGCATATATTTTTTATTTGAGACAGGAATGTAAGGAGGATTACTTACTATCACATCCCAAGATTTTTCTTCATTTTTATATTCCAAAATATCTTTAATTATAAAATCTATCTCCACTTTATTGAGCATAGCATTGTCTTTAGCAGTTCTAATAGCGTCTTTTGAAATATCAATCGCTGTGCAGTTAGTTTGAGAAAATATTTTTTTTAAAGCTATAATTATACATCCAGAGCCAGTACCAACATCTAATATTTCTTTTAAAGAATCTTGCTTGTGGTTATTTAAAATTAAATGTACTAACTCCTCAGTTTCTGGTCTTGGAATTAATACTTTAGGGTTAACTTTTATTAATAAATTACAAAAAATTGTTTGTCCAGTTATATATTGTAAAGGAATGTTTTTGGATAGTTTTTCTAAAGAATTCTCAAAAAAAGAAACTTCTTTTGGGCTAGGCTTTTGATTTTTATTTAATAAATAGTCTACTCTTTCCCACTTCATTTTAAAAAAAAGCAACTCAAAAAATATATTTTCTATTTCTCTAGAAGAGAAATTCTCTTTAAGTGAATCTAAAAATATTTCTTTGCATTGATTAAAGTTATTCATGTATAAAAGCAAAATGTTAAATTTTCAAAACATTCAATGCGTGCATTCAATGTTTTTGTATATTACATTGTAAAATTATAGTATAAAAAATAATGAGCATCAAAGGTGGAGATTTTATAACAAAAAAAACTGAATCCTCAGCGGTTTTTGTTCCTGAAGAATGGAATGAAGAAGAAAAAATGTTAAAGCAAATGATTCATGATTTTCTTGATAAGGAACTTCATGTATTAGAAAGGGAGCCAGAGGCATCAAAGGATCTTCCTCAAATTGTTGAAATGTTGGACAAAGCAGCTGAACTAGGTCTTTGTGGAATTGCAATCGAAGAAAAATACGGAGGATCTGACTTAAGTTTCAATGCTGGTTTACTTTATATGGAGGCATTTGCCTATGGTTTTTCTTTTGCCACTACAATAGGTACCCATGTTTCTATTGGATCGTTACCAATTGTGTATTATGGAAATGATCAACAAAAAGAAAAATATTTACCAAAAATAGCAACAGCAGAAATTAAAACTGCATATGCACTTACTGAGCCCTCTGCTGGTTCTGATGCAAATTCTGGCAAAACAAAAGCTACTATAGATACTAAAAATAATTGTTATTTGATAAACGGGCAAAAAATGTGGATTACCAATTCTGGTTTTGCAGAAATTTTTATTGTTTTTGCCAAAATTGAAGACGATGAAAAACTTTCGGCTTTTATTATTGAAAAGTCTTTTGGTGGAATTACTTTGGGAGAAGAAGAAAAGAAATTAGGTATAAAAGGATCTTCAACTAGACAGGTTTATTTTGAGAACTGTCCGGTACCAATGGAAAATCTATTAGGCAAAAGAAACGATGGGTTTAAAATTGCACTTAACATACTTAACTCTGGTAGGATTAAGCTTTCAGCGGCTACAATAGGCGGTTCAAAGTTTGCTTTATCAAAAGCTATTCAATATTCAATAGAAAGAGAACAATTTGGGAAAAGTATTGGTGAATTTACAGCTATGCAGTACAAAATTGGCGAGATGGCTAGGAAAATATTTTCTGCAGAATCAGCCATATATAGAACTGGGAGAAACATAGATTTAAAGGAGAAAGAATTAAAAGAAAATAAGATTCCTGAAAATGAAATAAAATTAAAAGGTCTTAGAGAATATGCCATAGAATGTTCTTTAATGAAAGTATATGCATCAGAAGTATTGGATTATTGTGTAGATGAATCGCTTCAAATTCATGGTGGAATGGGTTACAGCGTAGAAACAAAGGTAGAAATGGGCTATAGAGATGCGAGAATAACTAGAATTTATGAAGGAACTAATGAAATAAATAGAATGCTTTCTTTTGGTGAGTTAATGAAAAGAGGTTTTCATACGAAAGAAATTGATTTGAAATCATTTACCCAGAAAATTCCATTTCAAATTTTTAAAAGTGCATTAGGAATTCAGGAAAAATCAAGTTCTCAATATTTAGAAAATTTTAAATATTTATTTTTTACTCTTACCAAATATGCAACGGATGCTTTCGGAAGAGCTTTGGAACATGAGCAAGAAATAATTATGGATTTAGCAGATATATTAGCTGAAATCTATGTCCTTGAATCTACATATTTAAGAGTTGAGAAATTAAAAACTAAAGAAAGTAAAGATGCTGCATTTAAAATGAAGCAAAATATTTGCGACTTACAGTTTTATGAAGCCAATTCAAAAATAATGCAGTGTGCGACTTCAATTTTTGATAGTCTTCCTAAAAGACATTCTTCCTTAAAAAGAGTAATAAAATCTTTGGTAATTAAAGAAAAAGTAAATCCAATGGAACTAAGGAGAGAAATTGCAAAATATTTAATCGCAAATAAAGAATATTCTTTATAAAGCTAGTTTTGTTTTTTCTAATTCTATTACATCTGAAATAGCATCGGTAACCTTATAAAAAGCTGAAAGGTCGGACGGTGATATTTTATCTTTAATATTTTTTTCTAGAGTGAATAATCTCTCAGCAGCTATGTTTCTCAGCTTTAGTCCGTTTTTGGTTAGGCATATGTATACTTTTCTTTTGTCTTTAGTGTCCTTTCTTTTAAATACCAATTCTTTTTCTTCCAAAGATTTTAGCAATCTAGATAAACTGTTGGGCTCCATTCCCATTCTTGGTGCAATTTTAGTCACTTGGGTGCCAAATTTTTCATTGATAGTCATAAGTACAAAAGCTGTTGAAAGAGTGCCTATTTCTTTGGAGGTTTGTTCGTTGTAAAATTTAAAAATCTCAATCCAAGAAGATCGAATTCTATTTACAACTATTCCTTTGGCAATTTTTTCGTAATTATTCATTGTTTACAAATTAGTAATTTATTTCACATTGCATTGTAAATAAGTGATCAAATACGTTTTTTTTAAAAGAATTGATTAAATAATAATAAAAAGTTTATTTTAATGAATGCATGCATAGAATTTTTATAAATTTCTAAAATAAATTATATCATGAAAGAAAAGATTGTACTCGTTGATGGTTGTAGAACCCCGTTTTTAAGATCTGAAACCGATTTTTTAAATACTATGACTTATGAATTAGGTCAGTTATCTATCAAAGGACTAATTAATAAAACTGGAATAGATCCAAAGGAAGTAGATAGTGTGGTTATGGGTTGTGTTATTTCTACCCTTAAAACAAGCAATTTAGCAAGAGAAGCAGCCTTAACTGCTGGTATACCCTACTCCACCCCTTGTCATACGGTAAGTCAAGCATGTATTTCTGCCAATAGAGCAATTGCAACTGCCATTGGAGAAATTGCAACTGGACAATCTAATGTAGTTATTGCAGGTGGAGCAGATAGTGCTTCCGAAACACCAATTGGCTATAAAAAGCATATGAGAACCAAATTGATGAAGGGAACTAAAATAAGATCTACGTCTGATATGGTCAAATATGCACTAGGTTTTAAATTAAAGGATTTCTTACCAGAAGTTCCTTCTATTTCAGAATATACTACTGAGAAAACAATGGGAGAAGACTGCGATATTATGGTAGCCAAACATCGAATTCCAAGAGAACAACAAGATTTGTTTGCCATTAGATCTCACGATAATGCAGAGAAAGCATGGCAAGATGGCCATCATGCAAAGGAAGTAGTTTCAGTTCAGGTAGATCCAAAATTTAAAATGATTCAAAAAGACAATGGAATAAGAAGTGGGTCAAAACCTGAAAAGCTGGCTAAGCTAAGACCAGCATTCGATAAAAAACACGGCACATTAACTGCCGCCAATTCTTCCTTTTTAAGCGATGGTGGTGCAGTATGCTTGCTTATGACAGAATCTAAAGCAAAGGAGCTAAATTTAAAGCCAAAAGCAGAAATTATAGATTATTGTTTTACAGGTCAAAGGTTAGAAGATGAATTATTGTTAGGTCCTGCTTTTGCTATGAGTAAAGTACTCCAAAAAACAAAAATGAACTTAAAAGATATAGACGTATTTGAAATTCACGAAGCTTTTGCTGGACAAGTACTTACCAACTTAAAATGTTTGAACGACGAAGAGTTTTGTAAAACTCGACTAAATAGAGAAAAAGCAGTTGGAAAAATAGAGATGAATAAAGTAAATAATTGGGGAGGATCGCTTTCTATTGGTCATCCTTTTGGTGCAACAGGTGCAAGACTTTTAACCACTGCTGCAAACAGATTAATTGAAGAAAATGGTAAATATGCAATGTTGTCTGCTTGTGCGGCTGGTGCACACGGACATGCTATGGTTATAAAAAAATACGAAGAAGGATGAAAACAGATCTTTTTAGATTAGAAATTGAAAAAGGAATAGCTACTATTTGGATAGACTCTCAAAAAGACAAAATGAATATTGTATCTCCAAGTTTAATTGGAGATTTTGAAAAGATTTTTGAGGAAGTAGCAAATAATAAAGATGTTATTGGGACGGTTTTAATAAGTGGCAAAAAAGACTTTATAGCTGGGGCTGATATTAAGTCTTTTAAGGGAGATAAAGTTGGAGATTTTCAACCTTTTAGTAGAAAAGGGCATGAATTATTGCAAAAAATTGAAGATTCTAAAAAGCCAATTGTTTCTGCAATTCATGGTACTTGTTATGGTTTGGGGGTAGAACTCTCTCTTGCTTGCAATGCTAGAGTTTGTACCAACGATTCTAAAACAAAATTAGCTCTTCCAGAAGTAAAATTAGGATTACTTCCTGGTGGAGGTGGCACCCAAAGATTACCAAGATTGGTTGGACTTCAAGCGTCTCTGGATATGATGCTTACAGGCAAAAATATATTTCCTTTTAAAGCAAAAAAAATAGGATTGGTAGATGAAGTAGTGCACCAGAGTAAATTACACAAAGCAGCAAAAAAAATAGTTTTAGATATAGCGAACAATAATTTTAAAAGAAAGAAAATAAAAAAGAGTTTAGTTACTAAATTATTGGATGGTACTTCCATTGGCAGATCTATTGTGTTTAGTCAAGCTAAAAAAACGGTATTGAAATTGACCAAAGGAAATTATCCTGCACCACTTGAAATTATAGAATGTGCTAAAATTGGTTTACAAAAAGGATTGAAAGCCGGATATGAAGCGGAGGTAATTAAGTTTGAGGAGTTAATTCTTTCCAATGTTTCTTTAGCACTTAGAAATTTATTTTTTATTACTACTGACAAAAAGAAAAATCCATATAAGGTAGAGTTGAAAAATACAGAAAAAATTGGGGTTATTGGAGCTGGTTTCATGGGAGAGGGAATAACAGAAGTTTCTATCAATTCTGGAATGGATGTTATTTTAAAAGATTTGGATGATAAAATGATTCATCAGGCTAGAAAAAATATTTGGAAAAATCTTTCTAGAAAAGTAAAAAGAAGACAAATGAGTAAAGTTTTGGCCAAGACTACTGCTCAGCGAGCTGTAGGGCAATTAGATTATAAAGGTTTTGATAAGGTAGATGTAGTGGTGGAAGCCATTGTAGAGAACATGTCTGTAAAGAAAAAGCTAATAAAAGAGCTGGAAGGAATTTGTAACGAAGATTTTATTTTTGCATCTAACACTTCTTCTTTACCACTAACAGAGATGTCTTAAGATGCCAAAAAACCAGAAAATGTTGTGGGGATGCACTACTTCTCTCCTGTTACTAAAATGCCACTATTAGAAATTATAAAAACAAGCAAAACTTCCAATCAAGCGATTGCTACTTGTTATGAAATAGGAAAAAGACAGGGAAAAACATGTATTGTAGTAAATGATGCACCAGGGTTTTATGTCAATAGAATTCTCTGTCCTTATTTACTTGAAGCGCTCATTCTTATTGAAGAAGGAGTAAGAATAGAACAAATAGATAGAGCGCTTAAAAATTTGGGAATGCCTGTAGGCCCAGTAGCTCTTATAGATGAAGTAGGAATTGATGTTGGTGTTCATGTAATGAGTGGGAATATGAGAGATTTAATCAAAGATAGAGATGGAATTAAATTGAACTATTCTATGCCTAAAATGTTAGAGGCAGGTTTAGAGGGAAGAAAGTCTAAAAAAGGATTTTACCATTATGTAAGTAAAAAAGGGAAAGTAAAAAAGGGAAAGGTTAATGAGGGTGTTTACCAATATTTTGATTCTCCAAATATTAAAAAAATTAGCGATAAAGAAATTACTGAAAGGTGTATTTTAATTCTTTTAAACGAAGCGGTTTGGGCCTTGGAAGAAGGAATTATTGAAAATGTAACAGATGGGGATATTGGAGGTGTATTTGGTATAGGATTTTTGCCATGGTCTGGTGGACCATTTAGCTATATGAACCAAATGGGACTTTCTAATATATTGGATAGAATGAAATACTACCAAAATCTATATGGTAACAAATTTGAGCCAAGACCTATGCTTGTGAAAATGGCAGAGAAAAATGAAAAATTTGAACTATTTACATAAGGTAAATAAACGTAATACGTTTATTCCCTCGTTGTGTAAGTGATTTATTGAAAAAGCATCCTTTTGTAAACAACTACGTCAAAATTATAACCGCTAGAACTGAACCAAAAGAAAAACCATGAAAACATTCTTATTCTCAATAACACTACTCTCCTTCGGTACCTCAGCGC
>CALKFX010000083.1 GCA_938084875.1 uncultured Flavobacteriales bacterium
TATACAAGCCTTTTCTTGCCATAATATCTGCAAAATTAATTCCAAATGCATGTACTTTTATGAGAACATCTTCCTTGTTTATCAAATTTGGGACTGGAATTTCATTGATTTCAAAGGAATCTTTTGAAGAACCGTATTTTATTAGTTGAATAGCTTTCATTTTTAAAAAAGTGTGTTTGAATCAATAGATTGTTCGTAGCCCTGGTCTATCAATAATTCTTTAAAATCTGAAGCTTCAACTGCTAGTTGGTCACATTTTTCATTTTCTGGATGACCAGCATGACCTTTTACCCATTGGAAAGAAACGTTGTGCTTGTGGTAAATTAATAAAAATCTTTTCCATAAATCTGCATTCTTTTTTCCCTTAAAACCTTTTTTTTGCCATTGGAAAACCCATTTTTTTTCTACTGAATCCACTACATATTTTGAGTCAGAGAATACAACAACATCACTTTTGTTACTTTTTAAATGTTCTAATCCAACGATTACCGCTAGAAGTTCCATTCTGTTATTTGTAGTATGTCTATATCCTTGCGAAATCTCTTTATAATGTTTTCCTGCTTTAAATACTACACCATATCCCCCTTTTCCTGGATTACCTTTGGCAGACCCGTCGGTATATAAATTTATTTTCATCCAACTACAGGATTAAGTTCTTCTCCGCATTTTTTACAAAAAATGGCATCATCTTCATGATTATCAAAGGAACAAGCGCTACAATATTGAGTGTTTAAAGATGTTTTTGAGAGTTCGACCGATATCATTCCAGTGGGAACTGCTATTATAGAGTATCCTAGAATCATAATAATTGAAGCAAAAAATTGGCCCAAGGGTGTTTGTGGAGCAATATCTCCATATCCTACAGTAGTTAACGTTACGATAGCCCAATAAATACTTCTAGGGATAGATGTAAACCCATCTTTAGGATCTTCTAACATATAAATGATGGTTCCCATTAAAACAACAATAGAAAAAACTACAAAAAGAAATACAATAATTCTTTGCTTACTTGCAATAAATGCTTTTTTTAATGCAGCTGCCTCCTTTACATATCTTATAAGTTTTAAGATTCTAAATATTCTAATCAGCCTGATGGTTCTAATGCTTTTGATAGAGGAAATGTTATTAGCTCCGATAGCAATTCCAATGTAAGAGGGAATAAGTGATAATAAGTCAATTATACCATAAAAGCTAAATATATATTTCAATGGATTTTTTACTGAAAAAATTCTTAGTACATATTCTAAAGAAAATAAAATAGTAAATACCCATTCTAAAATCTCAAAAAGCCAAGACCATTCTTTTCTATAAGACTCTACACTTTCCAGCATCACCACAATAACACTTAGTAAAATCATGACTAGTAAAGCAAGATCAAATAACTTACCCATAGGAGTATCTGCCTCAAAAATTATTTCTTGTATTTTTCTTTTAAGCTTATTCATTTAAAAATGAACTTATAATTTTAGGATAATTTAATAATTCTTCACGACTTATTTTTTTCTTTAGTGAATTTAATGTTTCATTAACATCGATTTCAATCTCATACTGTGCTATTATTTTCCCTTCATCATAATTTTCATTTACATAGTGGAAGGTAATACCAGTTTTATTTTCCTTATTACTTAAAACTAATTTGTGAATATTGTCTCCATACATTCCTTTTCCACCATATTTAGGCAAAAGAGAAGGGTGAACATTAATTATTTTTCCATTAAATCCTTCAATGAATTTTCTAGGTATTTTTAAAAGGAATCCGGCTAAAACAACCAAATCAATTTGGCTGCTATTTAATTCATTTACCAATTCATTTGAATCAGATAAATCCTCTTTTTTCAATAAAATTCCTGGAATTTGGTGTTTTTTCGCATTTAAAATCGCTCCACTATTTTTATTATTAGAATAAATAACTGAAATATTTACGCTTTTATTGCCATTAAAATAGCGGATAATATTTTCAACATTAGTTCCTTTTCCTGAGGCAAATATGGCTATTTTCATGATTTGTTTTTCGAAATATAGACATAGATTGGTATTTAATCAACTTTAGTTGTTGAATAAGTTTAAACTAAAGTATTTTGTTGAATAAAGGAAAAGTTATTTATTTGCACTGCAAACAATTAAAAAACACAATATGTCAGACGTAAAATCTAAAGTTATATCAATAATAGTTGATAAATTAGGAGTTGACGAAGGAGAAGTAACTAATGAAGCTAGTTTCACCAACGACTTAGGCGCAGATTCCTTAGATACTGTAGAATTAATTATGGAATTCGAAAAAGAATTTAATATTGCTATCCCAGATGAGCAAGCTGAGAATATTCAAACTGTTGGTGAAGCAATAAAATATATTGAGGAGAATAAATAACTCTCTCTTTAAGCCCAACCAAGCCTACATTTATGAATAAAAAACGAGTTGTTATAACTGGTATGGGGGCTTTGACCCCAATTGGTAACTCTGTTGATGAATATTGGAAAAACCTTTTGTCTGGTAAAAGTGGCGCTGAGCCTATTACCAAATTCGATGCCAGCCTATTCAAAACTAAGTTTGCCTGTGAAGTTAAAAACTTTGATCCGTTAGATATAATGGATAGAAAAGAAGCTCGTAAAATGGATCCTTTTTCGGCTTATGCACTAGCTACAGCCCAAGAAGCAATTTTAGATTCTAAATTAGATTTGGAAAAAGTAAACTTGGATAGAGCCGGAGTAGTATGGGGATCAGGCATAGGGGGAATGTATACTTTTCAGGAAGAATGTTTTAATTTTAAAGATGGTGATGGAACACCAAGGTTTAACCCATTTTTTGTCCCTAAAATGATAGTAGATATCGCAGCAGGTCATATATCAATTAAATATGGATTACGAGGTCCAAATTATGTAACAGTTTCTGCATGTGCCTCCTCAACGAATGCAATCATTGATGCGCTGATGCTTATTCAACTAGGTAAATCAGATTTTATAGTTACTGGAGGATCTGAAGCGGGGGTTAATATTTCAGGAATAGGTGGTTTTAATGCATTAAAAGCTCTTTCAACTCGAAATGATGATCCAGCAACAGCTTCAAGACCTTTTGACGCAACTAGAGATGGATTTGTACTTGGGGAAGGTTCAGGATGTTTGATTCTAGAAGAATTAGAACATGCCAAAAAAAGAGGTGCCAAAATTTATGCTGAAGTTGCTGGTGGTGGATTAACTGCTGATGCCCACCATATTACTGCTCCTCATCCTGAAGGAAAAGGAGCAATTAATGTAATGAAAATGTCCTTGGAAGACGCAGGGATGAATCCAGAAGACATAGATTACGTAAATGTCCATGGTACTTCAACTCCTTTAGGAGATATTTCAGAAACTTTAGCTATTAAAGAAGTATTTGGTAAACATGCCTATAAATTAAATATAAGTAGCACAAAATCTATGACAGGTCACTTGTTAGGTGCTGCTGGTGCTATAGAGGCTATTGCCTGTGTTAAATCTATTGAGGACAATATAATTCCTCCAACTATTAACTTCAAGCACAAAGACGAAAATATTGACTATAACCTTAACTTAACTTTGAATAAGGCTCAAAAAAGAGAGGTGAAAGCAGCATTAAGCAATACGTTTGGTTTTGGGGGGCACAATACCTCAATTATTGTGAAAGAATTCAATGATTAGTTTTTTTTTTAAAAAAAAGACTTTACCACTACTTAACAAAGATTTTATATTTTTTTTAAAAAACAAGTTTGGAGTTCTTCCAGTTAATCAACAACTATATTTAGAAGCTATTACCCACAGTTCTTATAAAAACATTGAAAATAGTCAATACGACAATGAAAGACTAGAATTTCTAGGAGACGCGTTTATATCGTTGGCTGTAGCTAATTACTTATTTAAAGTATATCCAGATAAAAATGAGGGTTATTTAACTCAGTTAAGAGCCAAGATTGTAAGCAGAGAAAGTCTAAATAAAATTGGAGAAGATATCGGGTTACAAAATTTTATTTTATATCAAAAAAGTAGTAATAATTATAAGTCATTGGTTGGAAACACCTTTGAGGCTCTCTATGGTGCGATTTTAATGGATATAGGGTTAGAAAAAGCCCAAAAAAGCATCGAAGAATTTATTTTAAAAAGTCAAATAAATATTGATCAAATAATTTTAAAGAACAGAGATTATAAAAGTGAATTATTAATGCTTTTTCAAAAAAAAAGAACTGCAATTATTTTTAAGACACTTAAAACAA
>CALKFX010000084.1 GCA_938084875.1 uncultured Flavobacteriales bacterium
ATCATTTTTAGTTGAATAAGCATACTCAACTTTTTGAGGGTTTATATTTGAAAACTCTTGATGTTCAGATGAAACATCAATAGTAGGAATGATGTTTAAATAATTATCAGAACTAGCGTTGGTATTACAAGAAACAATAAATATTAGTAATATTAAAAACCTCATAATTTAAATTTAATATTTATAATTCTCTAAGCCAAATATGTAATAGGCTGAAAACAAAAAAAGCTTCCCAAAAGGAAAGCTCTTCATCGGTTTTCTACAAACCTCCCGCATATACGGGTAACACAACGGTTGCAAATATAACTTATTATTATTAACGATCAACACTAGAGTTGTATTTTGTAATAATCATAATAAAACCAACTAGTTAAATTAGATCCAACTAGTTTATCTTTTCAAATTTAGATCCGTTCCATTCCCATCTCCAAGCATCTTCAGAACATGTTATATTAGGATTGGAACCCCCTTTTGATGTTTTAGAAGAATATTCCGTTAAATCTATTCTTCCGTTATTATCAATATCTTTTATTATCGCCCACACACAGGTACATTGTTTGACCGAATCTGGCAACCAACTTTCTGTTACATTCACGAATGAAATGTTTTCAATATTTTTCATTATCTGATACTGAAAATACATTGTAGTATTACCGTTATTATTTGGGTCATCATCAATCTGATATATATAAAGCAGAACAACATCTTTGTAACCGTCTCCATCAATATCAGCAAATGAAAAATCATCATTATTCCCAACCTTTACACCGTCTAAATATGGTTTATCACCGATACCCCATATTTGAACCCTTTTCTCATAATCAAAAGTTCCTGAGCCATCTCCTATTAAAATTGTTGGTCCGTGTAATTGAGGGTCAGTAGAGTTATCTGCATAAGAACCTCCGATTAAAATGTCTAAATTTCCATCATTATCAAAATCTAATATTTCTACTGTTTGCATTCCATAAGGTCCGTGTTCTACTTCATCTGCCCAAAAATTGAATATTTTTTTGTCAACTCTAAACCAAGAGAAATTACCAGTTCCGTCATTAATAGCAAAACCGCTATTGGGTGATCCAAAAAACAGATCTAGATCACCATCATTATCGATATCTCCAGATCCAAAACCATGATATTGTGAAAGAGGAACCTCATCAATTTCTTTAAAAGTAAATGTTCCGTTATCGCTCAACATAATATTTGACTTTCTTAGCCAATCATGACCACCAGCAATTCTAACTACATCGGGTATTTTATCGCCGTTAAAATCTCCAACAATTGTTTTTCTTGACATGTATGTACTAAAGTTGGTGTTTGTGATTAAATCATTATTCATAGTAAATGTGTCATCTCCATTATTAATAAGCATAAAATGTTCACAAAAATCTCCATCTACACCAGCATTTAGCATAAGATTTATGTCAATATATCCGTCACCATTAAAATCAGCATATGCAACCCCTGTGTCGTATCCTCCATACTTAGGACCTTCAATACCATGATTTTTAGTTATTTTAATTAAGTCAAAATAAGGATTCATTTCATTTTTATAATAATGAGAATTAACCAAATAATCAATAGGTTTATGAAATCTCGCTTTTACAGTTTTAGCATTATCTATAGTTATTTGTACAGGATTTTCTGTTGATGTAATATCTCCTGTCCATCCCACAAACTCCCAATCACCAGTTGGTTCAGCTGTAAGTTCTACTATCGTTCCACTATTATAGTCAGTTGCTAAACCTACTTTAATAACCTTTTCACTCACTGTTCCTTCACCTTCAATCTCTATAGTTAGAGGATACTGCTTTTTTACAAACACAGCAGTAACTGATTTAGCTTTATCAATTGTTATTTGCGTTGGGTTTTCCGATCCAGTAAGATCTCCTTTCCATTCCACAAACAACCACTCTCCACTAGGTGTGGCTGTAAGCTCTACTATGGTTCCACTGTTATAATCCGTTGCAGCTCCTGCTTTAATTACTTTTTCAGTTACTGTTCCTTCACCCTCAACAGCTGTTGTTAGAGCGTATTTCTTTTTAACAAAATTAGCTGTCACTGATTTATCAGAGTTCATAACAACACTAGTACTGTTTGTAGAACCTGTAGCACCTGACCAACTTTGAAACAAATATTCAGAAGAGGCAGTAGCTGTTATTGTTGCTGTTTTACCTTCATCATATTGCTGAGTGGATGGAGATACTGTTCCACCATCAGATGGGTTAGCAGAAGTTGTAAGAGTGTAAATTATAGGATCTTTAGTACACGATATAACAAATAAAAAAGATAAAAAGAGAGCTAGTTTTTTCATAATAATTATATTTATAAAACAATTATAATGAAAATAAAAGTTCGATTTACGGCTATTATAAAAATAAATAGTTCGATTTTAAAAAAGTAAACCTTGCTTGACTATGATAAGATCTAAATTAATTTTAATTATTGGAATTCTATTTTTTTTAAATTTTCCAATTCATGCCCAAAAAAATACATTCAAAGTTATGGCTTGGAATATTTTTCATGGTGGAAATGATATTGAAAATGGACCTGAAAACGTTGCCAAAATAATTAAAGAAATAAATCCAGATATAATTTTAATGGTAGAGACATATGGTTCTGGTCCATTTATTGCGAATTTTTTAAAATATAATTTTCACCTGATTGCATCTAAAGAAACTCCACTCAATGATAAATCGGTGAATTTATCCATTTACTCAAAATATGCTTTTGGAAAAAGAATAGACACAAAACTTCCGTTTTATTTGGGTGGAATTGAAATCCCTATAAACGGAAAGACTATACGTTTCTTTTCAAATTGGTTTCATTATTTACCATGGGATAATGAGCCT
>CALKFX010000085.1 GCA_938084875.1 uncultured Flavobacteriales bacterium
TGACCCGAAATAAAAAAAAATTGCATTAGTTTGATTTTTAAATTTCAAAAAATCCCCTTTGTTTTTTTTAATAAAAATAGCCAATTGATTTTAAATAAAGTTAAGTAACTTATAAAATATATTCTCTCTTGAAAAAAGATAAACTGTTAAATCTTTAAAATCACTTTTATTTTCATACTTCTTAAATTGAAAAATTTTAAATAAAAAATTAACAACTATAATTAATAGATTTTGTATTTTTTTGTTCATAAAATAAAATTAAACAATTTGTCAACATTATATACCGAAACAAGTTCTATATATATATTTGTTGATATAAATAATAAGTATGGATATAAATTCTTTTGAAAACAGACATATCGGAGCAAATCAGGACGATATTAAAAAGATGTTAAATACAATTGGCTTAAGTTCAGTTGATGAGTTAATCCATCAGACCATTCCCAATTCAATTTTAAAAAATAGTCCATTAAAAATTGGAGATGCAATAACTGAAAATGATTATCTAAATAAAATAAAGGAAATTGCAGATCTAAATAAATGTTTTGACAATTTCATTGGCCAAGGTTATTACGGAACACTTACGCCAAGTGTTATTAAAAGAAACATATTATGTAATCCCGGCTGGTACACAGCATATACTCCCTATCAAGCAGAAATTGCTCAAGGAAGATTAGAAGCACTATTAAATTTTCAAACCTGTGTAACTGAACTTACCGGAATGGAAATAGCAAATGCATCACTTTTAGATGAATCAACTGCAGCTGCAGAGTCTATGTTGATGTTTTTTCATATGAGATCAAGATCTCAAGTTAAATCTAATGTGAATAAATTTTTTGTTAGCAATGATTTATACTTGCAGACTGTAGATGTAATTACCGCACGAGCAGAACCACTTGGAATAGAAATTATTTTTGGAGACGCTAATTCAATAGAGCTGTCCAATGAATTCTTTGGTGCGATTGTACAATATCCAAATGCTTACGGTGAAATTTATGACTACAGTGAGTTTACTTCTTCTGCTAAAAATCTAGACATTCAAGTTTCTGTAATAGCAGATATAATGAGCCTTGTTTTGCTTAAAAGTCCTGGTAGTTGGGGAGCAGATGTAGTTGTTGGATCCACACAAAGATTTGGAGTTCCAATGAGTTATGGAGGTCCTCATGCTGCATTTTTTGCCTGTAAAGAATCTCACAAGAGATATATCCCTGGAAGAATTATTGGAGTATCCTTAGACGTTCACGGAAATCCAGCATTAAGAATGGCTCTTCAAACAAGAGAGCAACATATAAAAAGAGGAAAGGCTACTTCAAATATTTGTACAGCTCAGGCACTTTTGGCAGTTATGGCTAGCATGTATGTTGTCTACCATGGTCCAAAAGGTTTAAAAAATATTGCTGAAACAATTAGACAAAAGACTTCTAGCCTAAAGCAAGCTCTAATCGGTTTGGGATATGAAATAATTAACTACAATCATTTTGATACTATTTCTTTTAAAGAGGATTTAACAAGCATAAAGTTACACTTAGAAAAAAATGAAATTAACGTTGGCTATTATAAAGAAGCTGTAACAATTTCAGTTGATGAGACAAGTAGCTGGGATAGTCTTACTAGACTAGTAAATACTTTAGGAGAATTTAAAAACTCTAATTCTACAGTGAAACTTGAAAAAGAGGTAGATAGCCCTCTCTTTTTAACGAAAAATAATCCGATTTTAGAGCAAAACGTCTTTAATTCTTATCATTCTGAGACGGAAATGATGAGATATATTAAAAAACTTGAAAATAAAGATTTATCGCTTGTTCATGGTATGATTTCTCTTGGTTCCTGTACAATGAAGCTAAACGCAGCAACTGAAATGGAACCTATTACCTGGCCTGAATTTGCAAATCTACATCCCTTTTGCCCTGTAAATCAGACTCTAGGGTTTCAACAAATATTTAAAGAGTTGGAGGAAGACTTAAGTGAAATAACAGGATTTGATCAGGTTTCGCTTCAACCAAATAGTGGTGCTCAAGGAGAGTATAGTGGACTTATGGTCATAAGAGCTTATCATATATCAAATAACGAAGGACATAGAAATATATGTCTTATTCCTACCAGTGCTCATGGAACTAACCCTGCAAGTGCAGTTATGGCTGGAATGGAAGTTGTTTTGGTTAAATGCGATGAACTTGGAAATATTGACATAGAAGATTTGAGAGAAAAAGCTTCACATCATGCGGATAATCTTTCGGCCCTAATGGTTACTTACCCATCTACTCATGGAGTTTTTGAAAAAGATATTATAGAAATTACTACTATCATACACGAATTTGGAGGGCAAGTCTATATGGATGGAGCCAATATGAATGCACAAGTTGGACTTACATCGCCAGGTCTAATTGGAGCAGATGTTTGCCATCTAAATCTTCATAAAACTTTTGCTATTCCACATGGTGGAGGTGGCCCAGGAATGGGACCAATTGGTGTTGCAAAACACTTATCGCCATTTTTACCTGGCAATCCAATTATTAAAACAGGAGGTTCAAGTGGCATAAAAGCTATTAATGGAGCTCCATGGGGAAGTGCTTTGATCTTGATAATTTCTTACGGATACATTAAACTCCTAGGTGCCAAAGGGTTGAAAAAATCTACAGAAATTGCTATTCTAAACGCTAATTATTTACAATCCAAATTGAAAGACCATTTTGATGTGCTTTATTGTGGACCTAGTGGTAAAGTTGCTCATGAAATGATACTTGATTGTAGATCCTTCAAAAAAGAATCTGGAGTTGAAGTTGAAGACATTGCAAAAAGATTAATGGACTATGGCTTTCATGCGCCAACGGTTAGTTTCCCAGTTGCTGGAACATTAATGGTGGAACCAACTGAAAGTGAATCACTAAAAGAATTAGATAGATTTGCAGAGGCTATGATTGGTATTAGAAATGAAATTAGAGAAATTGCTAACGAAAGTTATGACGAGGTTGACAACGTACTAAAAAATGCACCTCATACTTCATTTCAAGCAATAGATGAAAATTGGAACCACAAATATTCAAGAAGAAAAGCTGTTTATCCAAACCTAAATCAAATAAACAACAAGTTTTGGCCTCCAGTGGGAAGAGTAGATAATGCTTATGGGGACAGAAACTTAATTTGTAGTTGCTTACCTTTGGAAGAATATGAAAAACAAAATGAAGTAATTGAATCATAAAAAAAAATAAAATGAA
This sequence comes from uncultured Flavobacteriales bacterium, assembly GCA_938084875.1. Classification (GTDB taxonomy): domain Bacteria; phylum Bacteroidota; class Bacteroidia; order Flavobacteriales_D; family Parvicellaceae; genus MED-G20. The sequence goes on from CALKFX010000085.1 coordinate 3,216, forward strand.
AAAAATACATTTAGCTATAGTTTACTTGTGTATTTGTAGCATTTTTAATGCTCAAATAAAATTGAATAAAAATTTTAACTCTTGTGATTTCAAACCACTTGTTAATCAAAATTTAAATTTTTCTAAATCTAGTTTTGACACCATTGCATATAACACATTCGATGATGTTACAGATTGGACTATTAGTGCTCCAAATTTACAAGGCCAATGGGAAGTTGTAACTTCAACACCTACAGATGTTGTAAATTACATGGGGACTATGGCTTCAAGTACAGCTTCAGATGGATTTGCTGTTTTTAATGGAATTCAATATTTACTAAATGCCAATGTCGATTTCCAAGATGCTGCAATTGAACTGAATGATACTCTTGACCTAAGTAATTACCCAAGTGTTACCTTAGAATTTGAACAAATGTATAGAGCATTTAATTACGATAAAACTTTTGTTGAATTGTCTACTGATTATGGTGCCAGCTGGACGTCCATTGAGCTCAACGATCAAGTTACTACCAATGATCCAGCTATTCAAGAACTTGTTGGAATTAATATTTCTTCTTATGTTGGTGGCCAACCAGGAGTTAAAATAAGATTTAGATGGACAAGTGATAGTGACGATGATTCTTTTGGTTCTGGGTATGCTTGGTTAATTGATGATTTAAAAGTAACCGTTCCACCAGAAAATGATATTCAAAATGTTTCCTCCTGGATTTTTGGAGAGAACAGCGGTGGTGCTGAATATGGTAGAACCCCAATATCTCAAGTAGAGCAAAATTATTTTATAGGTTCTTCGGTTTATAATTATGGATCTATAGATCAAACAAATGTTGTTTCCAACGGAAACTTTACAGGACCTACAACTATTACAAGTTCAACAACTGGTTCTATGATTGAAAGCGACTCCACGAAAGTTATTGAAAGTCTAAATGCTGTTAGTTTTTCGGTAGGTAACTATACAGGTTCTGTAACTGTTACTTCAATGGGAGATACTTTAGGTTCTGGAAATTTTGACGACAACACTTATTTAAGAAATTTTGAGATAACCAATGACGTATACTCCTTAGATGGTCTCGGAAATCATCCAGCAGATTATGAAGCCATTGGATCTTTAGGTTCCAATTCTTGGTCAGATGCTTCAGATGGACTGGTTTGTGGAACTTACTATCCTCTTATACAAGAAGAAATTTTAAATTCTGTCAGAGCTTATATTACTAGTTCTACAGTTGCTCAAAGTGAAGTAATTTTGTACGTCTTGGATTCGTTAAGCTTTACAAGTGGGCTATTTAGTAACTCTATTTTTACTTCAGAACTATATACGGTTACTGCCCAAGATGTAAACAATGGATACATAGATATACCAGTTGCAAACAATATTGGATGGGATCCTATCAGCAATACTTCTACATGGGAAAATGTTACTTTAGGAATAGGTGGTTACTATGCTGCAATAGAATTGTATAGTGGAGGAAATACTTATGACATTAGAATTCTAGATGATAATACAGTCGGGCAACCAGCTTGGTCAAGTGCAATTTGGTACCCTGGAGATCAAGCCTACACTAATGGAAATGCTTTTGCAATTAGGATGAATTTTGGAGCTAGTGTAGATTTAGTAGAGGCTATTACTAATAATTTACATGTTTTCCCAAATCCATCTAAAGAATTTGTAAATATTAAAATAGAAAACAACTTACCAAGCGAATTGTTATTAATGGACGTTTCTGGAAAAATTATTTTAGAAAAAATATTTACAAATTTTTCAAATATTGATTTATCTAAAATCAATAATGGAATTTATTTCCTATCTGTGACTAATAATTCTCAAATTATTACCAAAAGATTAAATGTAATTAAATAGGGTTTAATTAGAACGGAGTTTTGTTTAACCCCACAGCGAAATAGTTAAATATTTCATTTAAATAAACTATTTTTTCTTATTATTGTTTCATAAACTTAATGACAATAAAATGAAAAAAATTTACTTATTACTCTTCTGTATAACTACTGGATTTTTAGCAAGTGCGCAAAATTCTTCTAGCCAAATTTCTAAAAAGCACGAGTTTATTGAAGAAAAAACTAAACCCAACTTCTCAAGCCAGCCAAAAGGTGTGGTACTTTGGGAAAATCAATTTGATAATGCTAGTGACTGGGTTACTGACAATACTTGTGCCTATACTGGCTATACTATCGTAGGTGGTTATGACTACACTAATCAAGTACCAATTACATCGACATCATCGTGTACTGGTACTGGAACTGTTGCTACAGATCCTGGAACTGGTGCTACCGCTCAGTGGAGATTTGAAACTGACCCTAACTTAATACCTGTTTCGGCACTTGCGCCCTTTGGTTCAGCTACTGCATCCAATGGTTTTCTATTTATTGACTCTGATGCTACTGGAGGTGGAGATGGTGACGGTACTCCAATATTTGTTACTGCAACCATTGCAACTCCTATAGATTTAACAGGAGAAAATAGCGTTGTTTTATCTTTTTCTCACAATTACAGATGGTGGCAAGACACTAGAGGAGTTAGAGTTTCTGGAGATAATGGTGCTACATGGGTTCAGTATGAAATTACTAATAATTCTGGTTACCCTAACGATCAAAATTCTGGAAATCCTGAAATTACAAGCATTGATGTCTCATCCGATGTAGGTGGACAGTCACAAGTTTTAGTTCAGTTTTATTATGAAGACAATGACTTTTGGGCTTGGTACTGGGCTGTAGATGATGTTAAAATATCTAGAAAAGATTTAAATAACATTCAAACAAATTCTTCATGGATTTATGGAGAAACACATTATGGTGCTGAATACGGTAGAGTTCCAATTACTGAAATTGATGCGAACTGGGTAGTTGGTGCTCAAGTAACTAACGATGGAGTAAATGACCAAACAAATGTTACTTTAAATGCTGATTTTGGTTCTTTCAGCACTACTTCTTCACTTGGAATTGTTGAATCTGATTCTACATCTGTAATAGAATCGTTGGAGCCTTTAACACTTACAGCTGGAACGTACCAAGGTACTTTTACAGTGAGTTCAGATTCTGATCAAGTAGGTGGACCTAATTTTGGAGACAATACTTATGAAAGAAACTTTGAAATAACCAACGATGTTTATTCTTTAGACGGTATTGGACTTCATCCAGCAGGTTACGAAGCTCTCGGGTCGCTTGGAAGTAATTCATGGGCAGATGCAGCAGATGGATTAGTTTGTGGCACCTACTATAATTTAAAACAAACCCAGGTTGTAAATTCTGTAAGAACATTTATTACATCAACCTCCGTTGCTCAAGCAGAAATTATTCTTTACATTATTGATTCTTTAAGTTTCACATCAGGAGCTTTTGGAAATGCAACCTATACATCTGATTTATATACTCTAACAGCAACCGATGTTGCCAACGGCTACTTTGATATGTCAATAGCAACACTTTCTGGATGGGATCCTTCGACTAACAGTAATACTTGGGAAAACTTAACATTAAGTCCAGGTGGTTATTACTTAGCTGTTGAATTATTTAGTGGTGGTGGTACTTACCATGTAAGAATTGTAGATGATGCAACTGTAGGACAACCAGCATGGTCAAGTGCAATTTGGTATCCACAAGATCAAGCTTATTCTAATGGTAATGCGTTTGCGATTAGAATGAATATGGGAGCAAATGTTGGAATAAATGAAAATATTGCTAATGAAGTTTCTATTTATCCAAATCCAACTTCTGATGTTTTAAATATCTCAACAAATTCTAATGATTTGAGTGAGTTAACTGTTAAAGACATTACTGGAAAAATAGTTCTAAAACAAAACTTTAAAAATAAGATTACAATAAATACTGAAAATTATTCTAAAGGAATTTATTTAATTGATGTCAAAAATAATCTTGGTACAGTTTCTGAAAAGATATCGGTACAATAAAGTTATATATACGTATTATATACATAAATACAAAGGGGAGTTAACTCCCCTTTTTTTATGCTTTGAAGTTAAAAAAAGTTTTTTTTAGAGGATAATTTTCATACATTTAATATATTATTAAAAAATTAAATACATGTTATGAAAAAACTAATACTAAGTACATTCATTTTATTCTTTGCTTGCATAAGCACATTCGCTCAACAAATTGAGTTCACAGTAGAAGCTCCTGCTTCCATTGCTGGAGCCTATGATTTCACTTCGACAAATGACGTTGCTGGATGGGGAAGCCCAGATTTAACAGATACTGCGAACGCTGTAACAGATACTTTAATGTTTGTAGAAGATGGTACTGCAGGTACCAATCCTCAAGGAAACCCAATCTCTCAAGAAGGATGTTTCCCATTAATAAATGATTTAACAGGAAAAATTGCTGTTATTTGGAGAAACACTTGTCAGTTTGGAACTAAAATTCTTTATGCAGAACAAGCTGGTGCAAGAGCTGTTATAATTATAAATAGAGAACCAGGATTGGTAAATATGGCTCCTGGAGATAGTGGCGCAGTTTGTACAATTCCTGCTATTTTTGTTGAAGATGCAACAGGTGCTATAATTACTGCTGAAATGGCTAATGGCCCAGTTGTCGCATTTATAGGTTCAAGAAACTTTGATAACAATTTATCTATTAATGCTGCGGACGTAATTCTTCCTGAAGCAACTTCTACACCTTCTGCATTAGCACAAGATAATTCAGAATACGAAGTTCAAGTAGGTAGTTGGGTAGTTAATTCAGGAAACATTGATAACAACGCTGTATTGAATGCCACAATAACATATGGTGGTACCACATTGTATAATCAATCTACTGCATCTACTCCTATCTTAGCTGGTGACAGTGCATATTTTTCTTTACCTACCTTTAGTCAAGCATCTTACAGTACTGGTATGTATAGCCTTACTTATACTGTAGATACTACTGGTGATGAATTTCAAACTGATAATTCTGTAAGTACTGATTTTCACATAAGTAATACTAAATTTTCAAATGTTCCTTTAGATTCAAATGAGAATATGGTATTAAGTCCATTTTACAGACCTAGCAATGCAACTGGAAGTGTAAGTGTTTGCGCTCCTTTTATGGATCCAAATGCAAGTAGAATGGCTGCTATGGGAATAAGCTTTGCTGCTGTAGTAAGTGGTGGAGATTTATCCAATAGATATTTTACTACCTATGCTCATGAGTGGGGGGATGTATTCGTAGACTTAGATGATCCTGCAGCTGCTATAACTATTATAAATACTATTGGAACTGGAGAATTTACTTATCCTAATGACTCAGCCTACCAAGAAGTTTATGTGCCTTTTACGGACCCTGTAACTTTGGTAGATAATCAAAGATATTTATTCTGTGTTAACACATTCGATACAGATGTATATATCGGTTTTGATGACAAATTAGACTACAATCAGAATATGAATAATGTTTACAAGCAACCAGTAAGTTGTGTTGAGAATAATGGTTCTTGGTTTTTAACTGGATTTGGTTCAGATGTTACTGCCGGTGTATCAGTAGAGCTCACCACCAACTTAAATGTTGAAGACAATGAATTATCAAATGTTGATGCTTACCCTAACCCAGCCAACAACATGGTTACTATTCCATTAAACGGTTTCGTTGGTAATGGTACTGTTGATATAATGGACATAACCGGAAAAATAATTTCTAGTAAAATCGTTAATGCAAATAATCTTATATCGATTGATGTAAGCGATATAGCAAACGGAAATTACATATTTGATTTGAAATTGCAAGATGGAAGATCAACTAAATTTAATATTGTAATTAGTAAATAGAAATACTAAAATAAAAACTTAAAGGCCTCTTCTGAGGCCTTTTTTTTTGACTATTTTTTCATCTTTTGCAAAAATTTAGAAACGTAAACAAAGTCGTATAACTCTTTTACTTTTACATCTAAAATTTCGTCTTTACTGCCTTCCCACTTTTTAACTCCACCATCAATAAATAGAATATTTTCGCCAATTTCTAAAACCGAATTCATATCATGGGTAATTACAATAGTTGTCATTTCATATTCTTTGGTTAACTCTTGTATTAACTCATCAATAACAATAGCTGTAACTGGATCTAAGCCAGAATTAGGTTCATCACAAAACAAATACTTTGGTTTCATAGAAATAGCTCTAGCTATAGCTACTCTCTTCTGCATTCCTCCACTAATTTCAGATGGATATAAAGAGTTTTTATTTAAAATATTTACCCTTTTCAAACAAAAATTTACTCTCTCAAAAATTTCATCTTCCGTCATCTTAGTAAACATCCTCAAAGGAAAAGCAACATTTTCTTCAACGGATAAAGAGTCAAACAATGCACTTCCTTGAAATAACATTCCTATTTGTTTCCTAACCTTCTTTTTATCATGAGATTTTAAACTAGAGAATTTAATGTCATCGTAAAAAACACCACCAATATCTGGCTCTAATAAGCCAACAATACATTTTGTCAAGACTGATTTTCCAGAACCACTTTTTCCAATAATTAAATTAGTCTTCCCTTTTTCAAAAACAAAAGAGATGTCATTTAAAATTTCTACACCAGAAAAAGATTTAGATATATTTTTAACTTGAATCAAATCAACATTAATTGAGTTAATATATAATTAGCAAAAAGTATGAAAATACTACTATAAACTACAGCATTTGTGCTCGCCTTACCGACTTCCAATGCTCCACCTTTTAGATAATATCCGTAATAACTAGAAATACTTGTAATTATAAAAGCAAAAACTATTGTTTTTGTAAGTGCATATCGAATAAAAACAAAATTGTCCTCAGAAAAATATCTGATTCCTAAAATATATTGCTTAACAGGAATTATTTCCGTAAAATAACAAACCAAACCGCCACCAAAAAAACCAAAAAACATGCTATACATAATTACTATTGGAAAAATAAATAACGCAGCTAAAATCTTAGGTCCAACTAAATAGCCTATAGAATTTACTCCCATAACTTCTAACGCGTCAATTTGCTCTGTGACTCTCATAGTTCCAAGCTCAGATGCTATATTAGATCCCACTTTGCCAGCTAGTATTAAAGAAATTATAGTTGGACAAAACTCCAAAAGCATGGATTGTTTAATTGTAAACCCAACCGTATAATCTGGAATCCAAGCAGATTCTATAGCAGTTGCAGTTTGAATCACTAAAACAGCTCCCATAAAAGCAGACATCAGAGAAACTATAAATAATGATTTCACCCCTAACTGAACAACCTCATCTAGAAACCTTCTCCAGTAAACACTAAATTTTTCAGGCTTGAAAAAGATGTGGTAAAGCATGAACATATATTTACCTAAATTTCTTATCATATATTTATATTAACCAAAATAAACAATAATAATTGTGAATCCATAAATGCAATCATTAATTTTGGAAGAATTCTAATAATGAAAAAAAGTATAGTTTTAAAATATGGCCTAATATTGATGCTCATGGCAAGCTTTTTAAGCTGTAGTGTACTAAAGAAAAAGAAAAATTGCGATTGTCCAGAATGGTCTTATTATATAACCGAACAAACTGAGGAACTCACTTAAAATAAATGAATATGAAAAAGAAAGCAATTATTGTAAGTGGCTATTTTAACCCTATACATAAAGGACATTTAGAATATTTTCACAATGCCAAAGCAATTAGTGAAGAACTTTTTGTAATTGTAAATTCTGATCTTCAAAGAGAATTAAAAGGTAGTAAAGAGTTTCAAGACGAAGAAGAAAGAATGATAATTGTAAGTCAAATTAAAAGTGTAAATAAAGCAATATTATCTGTTGACCAAGACAGAACAGTTTGTGCAACCATTAAAAAAATTGTTGAAGATTTTGGCCACCAATATGAATTTTCATTTGCCAATGGCGGAGATCAAAATAATAACACCATTCCTGAAAAACCAATTTGTAAAGAATTAGGAGTAGCACTTGTAGATGGATTGGGAGACAAAATTCAATCCTCAAGTTGGTTACTTAATAAGTGACAATTTTAATTAGGCTATAATTACAATTTAGCTAAGTAATTAATTTCATAGTATTTCGACCTTTGAGACTTAGACATACCAACTGTATTGTCAACTAAATTATTTCTATATAATCTAGAACTAAAAACCCATATACATATAGAATCATTGCTATGATAAATAGCTTTTAACTCATCGTCAATTTCACAAATATGTTTTGGAATATTCACTTTTATACAAATCATACTAACAAAAATAATTTATCTTAAAACAACTTTTCTTTCTGAATCGAGTCTTAAAAGTATAAAAACCATTAATCCAAAAGAAAGAATTGCAGATCCTCCCTTACTAAAAAAAGGTAGAGGTATGCCAATCACTGGTGCTAACCCTATTACCATAGCAATATTTATCATGAAATGAAAAAATAAAATAGCTGAAACACAATATCCATAAATTCTAGTAAACTTACTTCTTTGCCTTTCTGCAATTAGTATCATTCTTATCAAAGTTGATAAATACAAAGCAATAAATAAAAATGAACCTAGAAACCCCCACTCTTCAGCTAAAACACAAAATATAAAATCTGTATTTTGCTCAGGAACATGGTTGTATTTATCATTACTCAAAGTTCCTTTTAAATATCCCTTTCCGAAACCCTCTCCTGAACCAACTGCAGAAAGAGCCTGATATATATTATATCCTGCTCCTTTTCTGTCCTCTTTGACACCAAACATAATCTGGAAACGAGTTCTGTGCCTTTCACTAAAAACAGAATCGTAAACATAATTGATTCCTCCAGAAATAGACAGTCCAAGTAAAGTAATAATTATTAGTCTTTGAATTTTTTGCTTTCTAAATCTAGGCAAAACAAAATATCTAATAATTAAAAATGAAAAAATAAAACCAAGAATAAGAATAAGACCGAAAAATATATTTCCTGAAATAGCATTACCTGCGAGGTGAAATACTGAATTTGAAGCCTTTAGAAAAATTCCTACGACTGCAATTAAAACTGTAAATAGACCAATTAGCAAAAAATTTCCTGAGAGTCCTTCTCTATATAAAACAAATATAAAACAAGCAAAAACTAACATGGTTCCTGGGTCGGGCTGAACTGCTATTAGTAAAGCTGGAATAATTATCATAAAAAATGCTTTTAACTTGGTTCTGAATTCTTGAAATCTCGAGCCTACATCACTCAATAATTTAGCTATGGACAAACTTAAAGTTAGCTTTATGAATTCGGATGGTTGTATAGAAAACCCGCTAAAATAAAACCAAGATCTAGCACCTTTAATAGGGGGCATCAGTAAAACTAGAATCAATAAAAGCAAAACAAATCCGTAAGTGAAATAGGCTGTGTTTTTAATGAAACTTCCATCCAATAAAAGAATAAAAAAACCTAAAAAAAGAGTTGTAATTATCCAAATAAGTTGTTTTCCATAATTTGCAGTCCAAAAATCACTTTGAATATCTAGTCCCTTAAAAGTACTTGAATACATTATAAAATATCCAATTACAGAAAGTAACAAATACATTATAAGCAGTGGCTTGTCAATATTTCTCCAAATGGATAGATTTCTATATTTCATTTAAAATCAGTATTTGGATTTAAAATAACAGCCTGGCTAATTTGATTGGCTTTTTCAATAGATTTTTCAGAAAGAGAACCTTTTATAAATGATTCCATCATTAAACTAGCAATTGGAGCAGCCCATTTACTTCCCCACGTTCCATATTCAACATAAACTGCAATTGCAATTTGAGGATTATCCATAGGTGCAAACGAAATAAAAACTGAATGATCATTAAAAGTCTTATTTTCAACAGTGCCTGTTTTTCCACAAACTTCAATACTATCAATTTTAGCATTTCTACCAGTTCCTTGATTTACAACTTCGTTCATAGCTTTCACTACGACTTCAAAATGCTTTTTATCAACACAAGTACTGTGCTTAATTTTAAATTTTTTAAGTATATTTTCATTCGCTGTTTTTTTAATGACATGAGGGGTATAATAATATCCTCTATTTGCTATAATAGAAGCTAAATTTGCCATTTGAATTGGTGAAACACCAATTTCTCCTTCGCCAATACTATTGGAGTAAATAGTACTAAAAGCCCATCTTTTTTTTCCGTACCATTTATCATAAAAATCAACATCAGGGATAAAACCACTTTTTTCTTCTGGCAAGTCTATACCTAGTGAATTGCCAAAACCAAAAGATTTTATCTTTTTCTCCCAAATTTCTAAACCTTCTCTGCTAGTTTGAAAAACATTTTTTGAATTATCTTTCATTATCAATCTCTTATAAACTTGAAAAAAATAAGGATTGCAACTGTGTTTAATTGCTTTAGTCAGGTTATTAGGCCTCTCATGGTTATGGCAGCCAATAATATTTTTATTACAGTAAAATCCTGTTTCAGGAAGAATTACTCCGTCCTCTAAAGCAATTAATGCTTGAACTAACTTAAAAATAGATCCTGGTCTATACTTGTCATTGTATACTGGCCTATTAATTAATGGCTTTAAACTATCATTTTTTTTTAAAATCTTGAAATTATCAGAGAAATCTCTTCCTGTTAAACTTGAAGGATTATAGCTTGGAGCAGAAACCATTGCCAAAACTTCGCCACTAGATGGCTCAATTGCAACAATTGACCCAATTTTATTTGCCATTAATTTTTCTCCTAATTTTTGTAATTCAGTATCTAAAGTTGTGTAAAGACTCATTCCAGGCTTAGGAGGTTTTTTATTGACTGTTTCTACCTTATTTCCTGCATAATCTTTTAAATAATTTATATTTCCTCTCTCTCCCCTTAACAGTAACTCATATTGTTTTTCTAGACCGGTAATTCCAATAAAATCATTTTTAGTGTAGAAAAAATCGCCTTGTGCTTTTGTATTTTCAAATTGATTTTCATCAATTCTTCGAATGTAACCCAATAAATGTGCTGCAATTGAATTAGGATAACCTCTGTCAATTTTTGATTTAGCAAAAACAGCATTAATTTGTCCTAAATATGGTGAAATCTTGGCATGTTCTTTCTGTGTCATAGACTCAATAAAAACCGAAGGCTTATAAGGAACATTATATCCAGTAGATGCATTTTTTATAATCTCTTGAAAATTGTCATTACTTAAATTAAAAAGTTTACAAATAGCGGATGAGTCTTTTGGTTTTATGATAGAAGGATGAATATAGATGTCATAAATAGTTTCTGCCCCAACCAATAGTTGATTATTTCTATCGTATATAAAACCTCTAGGAGGTTGGATATTTTCTGTTTTTGAAGTTATTTGACTAGCTCTTTCTGACCAGTCTTTATTAATAACCTGAATATAGAAAAGCCTAAAAGAAAAAATTAGTCCTACAGATATTATAATAAGAACAACTACCCATTGTCTATTTTTAAAAGGATCCATTATTTTTTGAAAATAAATAAGTACTGAAGAAATATTAAGAAGACCAAAGCAGACATAGTATTAATAAATGCCCTAAAAAATAATATGGGTAAATTGTTAAATGAAAATTGCTCCATGATAAAAAAGATTAGGTGGTATAAGAAGATAGAAATTCCAAAAAATAATAAATACCTGACGAGCCCAATTGTAAACATATTAAGCTCAACATCTTTTTCTATATCCTCTTTAGATGAAATGGAGTATAAAAATGTTGGTTTTAAAAAGGTGATAATTAAAAGAACTGAAGTATTAAGTCCAAGGGTATTTCTAAAAATGTCTGTTATAAACCCTAAAAAGAAAGCATAAATCAATAAGTTAATAACGGTTGTATCTAGTTTCATCTTCAAAATAAAAAAACAGATGATAATAGGTGAAAAGTAAGAGGAGTAAATTCCAAAATCCAAAAAGTCAATGAAGAAAATCTGAACTAGTATAAGTCCTATAAACCAAGCGATATTTCTAAATTCAAAAATCATCTTTTATTAAGAATTTGTTTTATTTCTTCTGCAGTCTTATTTAAAACAATAAAACCAATTTTAGTTCTTGAAAAATCTTCCTCATTTTTTAACTTAATATCTAAGGTTTGTTGCTCAATATTTTCTTTTATTTCTATTACTTTCCCAATTTTTATACCACCTGGGAATAATCCTTCAGCACCTGATGTAGTAAAGTAATCTCCTAGTTTTACTTTGGTATAAATAGGAATATTTTTAACAAATATATTTTGGTAGTTATTCTCTTCAGGAACCCATATTAAATCTCCCCAGCTATTGGTTTTTTCATGAATTACTTTTAATCCAAAATTTGGATTTATTAATGGTCTAATTGTTGCGTAATTATCAGTTACATTTTTAACAATCCCTAATATACCCTTAGTACCAATCAATCCCATTTTGTCTCTAACACCACTTTTTTTGCCAGCATTTACTATTAAAAAATTTTCGTAATGTTTAAATTGAGAATTGATCACTTTGACCTCCTTGAATAAAAAATTTTTTTGATAAATAGTATCCTTTGATTTTATAAATTTTCTACCAACCACCAAATCTTTATTTAACAGTTGATTTTTTAAAATAGTATTTTCTTTTAGTAAATCGTTGTTTATCTCTCTCAAAGAAAAATAAGAAAACATATTGTATTGAAAATTGTAAAGACTTGATGTAATAATATTACTAGAACTTAAATAATTATAATGATGGTAAGAATTCCGATAACTAAAGAGAAAGAATAAAGAAAAGAATTCCAAAAACAGAAAAAAAAGAAAATTTCTGTATTTCTGAATAAGCAGAATTATATTTCTCATTTATATAAATTTCTTCTCTATGCTTTAATTAAAAATTGATAATTATCAATATTCTTCAATGCAATGCCTGTTCCTCTTGCTACAGCTCTCAAGGGGTCCTCAGCAATGTGAACAGGGAGTTTAGTTTTGATGGATATTCTTTTATCCAAACCTCTTAACATTGAACCTCCTCCGGCCAAATAAATTCCAGTTTTGTAAATATCGGCAGATAATTCTGGTGGTGTCATTTCTAATGCACTCAAAATAGCTTCCTCAATTTTTGAAATTGATTTATCTAAAGAATGAGCAATTTCTTTGTATGAAACGTGAATTTCTTTTGGGATTCCAGTCATCAAATCCCTACCTCTTACAGCATAATCGTTGGGTGGGTTTTCTAAATTATCTATGGCAGCACCTACTTCAATTTTAATTTGTTCTGCAGTTCTTTCACCAATTAGAATATTGTGTTGTCTTCTCATATATTCTTCAATATCGCTAGTAAAATCATCTCCGGCCACTCTTATAGACTTATCGCAAACTATTCCACCTAGTGCAATTACTGCGATTTCTGAAGTTCCTCCTCCGATATCAATTATCATATTTCCCATTGGTTCCTCAACGTCTACCCCAATTCCAATAGCTGCAGCCATTGGTTCGTGAATTAAATAAACTTCTTTACCCCCAGCATGTTCTGCAGAATCTTGCACTGCTCTTTTCTCAACTTCAGTAATTCCAGATGGAATACAGATTACCATTCTCATAGTCGGTTGAATATATCTACTACCACCTTTCATCATTTTAATCATTCCTCTAATCATGTGTTCAGCAGCTTGGAAATCTGCAATAACTCCATCTTTTAGTGGTCTAATAGTTTTGATATTCTCATGTGTTTTACCATGCATTTGCTGGGCCTTCTTACCAATTGCAATTACTTTTCCAGTAGTTCTATCCATAGCGACAATTGATGGCTCATCAACAACTACTTTGTCGTTATTTATAATTAAAGTATTTGCAGTACCTAGATCAATAGCAACTTCTTGTGTGAATACATTGAATAATCCCATAATTGTAAATTTAATGTTTAAAATGTCTAGTTCCTGTAAAAACCATTCCAATTTTGTTATTGTTGCAATAATCAATTGACAAATTGTCTTTTACAGACCCACCGGGTTGAATCACCGCATTTATGCCTTGATCTCCTGCAATTTCCACACAATCTGGAAATGGGAAAAAAGCATCTGATGCCATTACAGCATCTTGCAAGTTAAACTTAAAGGTTTTTGCTTTATGTATTGCTTGATTCAATGCATCGACTCTTGATGTTTGACCAGTTCCACTAGCTAAAAGCTGTTGGTTTTTAACCAAAACAATTGTATTTGACTTTGTGTGTTTGGCTAATTTATTAGCAAAATACAGATCTTGCATCTGATTAGAAGTTGGTTGATGATTGGTTTTTAATTCAAATGATTCTATATTTTCTACTGAACTATCTCTCTTTTGAATCAAGGTTCCGTTGAGACAAGATCTAACAATTTTATCAGGGAAAATTGTATTGTTTTGTTTTAAAATTATTCTGTTTTTTTTGCTTTTTAAAATTTCCAAAGCCTCGGAACTAAAACTAGGAGCAATTAGCACTTCGCAAAATAAATTATTAATAAGAGTTGCAGTTTGCAAATCAATTTCTTTGTTTGAAATTAAAACACCTCCAAAGGCAGAAACCGGGTCTGCTTCTAAAGCCGAACTATATGCATCTACAAGATTTTTTCGAGAAGCAAATCCACACGCATTATTGTGCTTTAAAATAGCAAAGGTTGGTATTGCATCTTTAAAATCTTCCATTAACATAATTGCAGAGTCAATGTCTAAAAGATTATTATAAGAGATTTGTTTGCCATGTAATTGTTTAAACACATCTTCTAAATTTCCCGAAAACCAACCATCCTGATGTGGATTCTCTCCATACCTAAGAGGGGTAACTTGAACAAAACCAAAATAAGCATGTATTGCAGTATCATAAGCACTAGAAACAGAGAAAGACTCAGTTGCAAAATATTTTCTTTCCATAAGACTAGTTGAAACTTCGTCTCTATTAGAAATAATGTCTACTAATTCTTGGTAGTGTTCTTTTTTAGACAAGACAGTAACATCTTTAAAATTTTTAGCTGCAGCTCTAATAAGAGATATTCCGCCTATATCGATTTTTTCTATAATTTCTTCTTCACTTGAACCAGAAGCAACTGTTTTTTCAAATGGATATAGATCTACTACAACTAAATCTATCTCCGGTATTTTATATTCACTTAATTGTAATTTGTCTTCCTCATTAGTCCTTCGATTTAAAATACCTCCAAAAACCTTTGGGTGAAGGGTTTTTACTCTTCCACCAAGAATAGATGGATAATCCGTTAATTCTTCAACTGATTTTACAGAAATTTCTAGATTTTCTATGAACTTTTGAGTTCCTCCAGTAGAATATATTTCAACTCCCTTAGAGTCAAGAATTTTAACCAACTCTTCCAATCCATCTTTTGAAAAAACAGAAATTAAAGCACTTTTAATTGTTCGATTATTCTCCACAGTTTAATTTATAAATTAATACTCTAAAATTATTAACTATGTGGTAATAATTCACATAAAAATCAGAGTTGTTGATAACTAAACTAATATTGTTCAGAATTAACTTAAAATCCAAGGTAAAAAATGACTTGACAACTTGAAATTAAAATTTAGAAAATTAATTCATGATTTTCACAAGCTCTCTAGATTTTTGAATACAGTCACTAACGGAAACTCCATTGAAATAATTACCAATTAAATGAAAATTAGAATTGCTATTTTTAAAATTCTCAATGGCATTTAATAAATCAGAATGGTCTAAATTAAATTGCGGAATTCCTTTTACCCATCTGTAATGATTGTACATTAGAGTCTCTCCTTTATGACCAAGCAAATCTTCTAATTCTTCCAAAATTAATTTCTTGAGTTTAATAGGATTCATTTCACATAAATGCTTCTGTCTTTCACCACCTACTAAAACTGTGAATAGTTCTTTACCTTCTGGAGAAACATAATCAAAAATTCTACTGTTAAAAAGTATCCCCAAATAACTTTTACCATCTGAGGGTTTTGTCAAAACACCAAAACCTTGTTTTTTATTTTGAATATTTTTCTTTTCAAAACCAAAATGAAAAACATCAACTGGACTGTAAATAATTTTATCTAACTCTATGATTAAAGTACGATCATCAATAAAATTCCTTAAAGAATATGCTGGTACAGAACAAATAATTTCTTTACAAAGTATTTTCCCTGATTCACTAATTATTTCATAGCCATTTTCAGATTTAATAATTTGTTCGACTTTATATTTAAGTACTAATTTTTCTTCCATTGACTCGGCTATTTTAGTAATTAATTGAGAAAGTCCTTTTGGAAAATTAAATGAGTTTATTTTACTTTTTTTATTCTTTTTAGACTTTAGGACTCCCCCTATTATACTCCCATAGGATTGCTCGAGTTTCCAAAGCAATTTAAGGGTATGTTCTGCACTCATTTTTTTAGTATTTCCAGCGTAAATTCCCGTAATAAATGGCTCTATTAATTGGTCATGAAATTCTTTTCCAAATCTTTTTTTGACAAACTCAAAAACCGAAGTATTTTTCTTATGAGATTTTATAAAGGGTTCTCTTAAAATCCTCATTTTAGAAATAAAAGAAAATAAAGGACTGAAAATAAAGCTTATTGGGTGAAGAGGGATTTTAGTCAATCTATTTTGATGTAAAACAAAACGATTTTTATTGCTAGTCTCTTTTGGAAACTGAAGTTCTTCCCATAAGTTATAATCTTTAATAATTTCTTCGATTGCATCGTTATTTAGAAGAACAGTATTTGGGCCGTTTTCACAAATGAAATCGTTTTCAATTTTAGTTTGAATAATGCCCCCAGGTACGTTACTGGCCTCTAAAATTAAAAAATCACTTCTTTTTTTGGATAAAAAGTGTGCTACACTTAAGCCGCATATTCCGGCTCCTATTATTACTGTATTAACTTCTTTTTTCATCTAAAAAAAACAGATTATAAAAATAAATAATTTATCAAATTAAAATCTGAGTTTGTACTATAAAAATGATTAAGATTTAAAGTAATTTTCATATATGCATATTCAATTGTATATTCGCAAACTTTAATAATATACTAATATGGCAATAATAGGGAAAATAAGAGAGAAATCTGGACTTTTAGTGGCAATCGTAGGGCTTGGGTTATTTCTATTTATTATACCAGTTAACGATTTACTACAGCAATTCAACGGAACTGGAAATTCTTCACTAGGATTATTTAACGATAGTGAAATAGATGCAAATGACTGGAAATACTTTAATAGAGAAAATAAGACTAGAAATAACTTGAGGATTAACAATCTGAATTCTGGAGGTACCGGAAGCTTAACAAGTGATGAAGAAGACCAGATTAAAATAAATACTTGGAATCAAATGATTTCTGATACAATTTACTTTTTTGAATTTGATAAAATTGGATTGGATGTTTCTGCAGATGAATTAAATCAAGGTTTATTAAATGGTGAAACCCCTCTTCCTTCTTCTCTAAAAGAATTATTTGTAACCAATGGCCTTTACAACAAAGATTCATTTAACATTTGGAAAACCAATAGAATAATAAATCTGCCTGACAATCCAGAGTCTAAAAGAGATCTTAAAAATAACATTGAAGATCCTTTAAAGAAGGAAAGAAAGATTAATAAATACAGCGCCATGGTTAAATATGGTATTTTAGGTACTGTCCAGGAAGCTAAAAGAACTTCAAACGAAGAAAAAATAACTTCAAATATTAAATATATTTTTATCGACTACAATGAAATTGATGATTCTTTAATTGATTTAAATGAAAAGGAAAAGAGATTGTTTTACAACGAACACTCTAATGAAAAGATGTGGGAACAAAGACAAGATTTAGTTTCTTATGACTATACCATATTAAAATTTAATCCATCCCAAAAAGACGTGGCAAACTACACTGAAAGAATGGAATCTTTAATTGAAGATTTTAAATCTTCTAAAAACGACTCTCTATTTGTAGCAAATTATGCAGAAACACCAATGATGGTTCAGTCTCCTTACGGATTAAGACCAAGTGGAAATTTTACTAATCAACCATACAAAGGAGGAAAATTTTCCTCATTTATTGATCAAAAAATAAGTAACTCTGTTAAAGGAGATATTGTTGGCCCTTTTGTAACCGGAGATAAAATTCAATTAGTTAAAATTTACGACACGGGGGAAGAGGAGCAAGCAAAAGTAAGACATATATTGATTAGTTCTAAAAAAGAAGATTTAGACGATGCTAAAAATAAAAAATTAGCAGATAGCATTTTATATGCAATAAGAAGAGATAGCAGTAAATTTTCTTCCCTTGTTACAAAATATTCTGACGATCCAGGTTCGGTCGCTAATGGAGGTGTTTATTCTTGGTTTCCAAAAGGGCAAATGACTGCAGAATTTGAAGAATTTAGTTTTTCTAAAAAAGTAGGTAGGTCAGGAGTGGTAAGAACAAATTATGGTTTTCATGTTATACAAGTTTTAGGAAGAAAAATTGGAACATTTAAGAAAATAGCTATTGTTGACGAAACAATACAAGTTAGTAAAGCAACTCAAAATGAATTTTATGATTCAGTTGCTCTTGCTCTTTATTACAAAGCGGATTCTAATGATTTTGAAACTGCGGCAGATGTGCTAGGTCATGAAGTTAAATCTTCCGGATATGTTCCATTAATTTACCCAAATCGTAGAACATCAGGTCTATATGGTCCAGCAGACTTAAACAGAAATCTTAATATTTCTAAATGGGCATTTAACAGCGATGTGGGAGACTTACTTGAACCAGAATATATTTCAAATAATCAACTTGTTTTAGCAGTTTTAAAAGAAAAAATAATGTCATTTGATAATTCTTACGACAATATAGTTTCCTTAATGAACCCTTTGATGAAAAATAGTCTAAAAGCTAAATACTACATAGATAATTTCTCAAAGAATATAGATAGTGCTAATAGTATGGATATAATTTCGGAAATTACTGGTAAAACTGTTCAAACTAAATTTGTAAAATATAGTGATGTGAATATTGGAAACAATACACAAGAATTAGCTGAGCCAAAAGTTATGGCTAATATTTTCAATCTAAATCCTGAAGAAATATCTAAAATAATTGAAGGTAAAAAAGGACTTTATATTGTACAATGTCAAAAAACAAATAATCAAAACAGAGTAGACGAAAATACTGTTATTGAGAAGGCTCAATCTGAACAAAAAGAAATAAGAACATTAATCGAACAAGGTTATTATCCTGCACTTTACAATTCTTATAAAGTTAGAGATGATAGGGCAAAAAATATGATTCTTAATAATTAATTTAAAAATTGTTTTAACCTTTCTAAGCTTCTATACTGAATAGCTTCTGCTACATGCTCAGTTTTAATATTTTGAGAGGAGTCCAAATCTGCTATTGTTCTAGAGATTTTTTTAATCCTATTAAAACTTCTAGCAGAAAACTTTAAAGTCTTTGCAGCATTCCTTAGAAATTCTAAAGTTTCTACCGAAAGTTCACAGTACGACTGAATTTCTTTAGTATTTAAAAGGGCGTTGTTTTTTCCCTGTCTTCTAAACTGGATAACTCTAACTCTTTGGACTCTTTCTTTTATAGTTTCACTATTTTCTTCAGAACTACCAACACTTGTCAGTTTTTCAATTGATACAGATTCAACTTCAATTTGAAGATCTATTCTATCTAATAGTGGTTGGCTTAATTTCGAAAGATATTGTTGAACTTTATAGAAAGATTGACTAGTAATAGAATTTTCAAAATAATTCCCATTTGGAGTTGGATTCATTGCTGCTACCAACATAATATTTGAAGGGAAATCCACAGATCCTGAAGCTCTAGAAATAGTTACTCTCCCTTCCTCTAACGGCTGTCTTAGAACTTCTAAAACAACTCTTTTAAATTCTGGCAACTCGTCTAAAAAAAGAACTCCATTATGTGCTAGGGATATCTCTCCAGGTCTTGGGTTGGAGCCACCACCCACTAAGGCAACGTTTGAAATAGTATGATGAGGACTTCTAAAAGGTGGTTTGAAAATCAGATTGTTTTGTTGGTTAAACTTCCCTAGGTAAGAATAAATTTTTGTAGTTTCTAGCATTTCAGATTCACTTAAGTCAGGAAGAATTGTTGGGATTCTCTTTGCTAACATTGACTTGCCTGAGCCCGGAGGTCCAATAAGTAAAATATTATGAGAACCAGCTGCAGCAATTTCAATAGCTCTTTTGGCAACTTGTTGTCCAATAACATCTGAAAAATCTATTGCTTCAATTTTATGAATTGTTTTAATTCTATTTATTCTTTTTTTAAGGATGAGTTTTTTATCTAAAAAATGATCTAATAATTGTTGTAAACTATTTACACCAATAATATTTAAACCCTTTACTAAACTTGCTTCTTCTAAATTATTTGATGGAATGATTATTCCTTTCATCCCTAATTTTTTAGCTTTTATAGCCATAGACAAAACTCCTCTTACTGGTCTTAGAGTTCCGTCTAATGACAACTCTCCCATTACTACATAGTCTTTAAATAAGCCAAGTTTAATTTGTCCTGAAGCACAAAGAATACCAAGTGCAATTGGTAAATCGTAGGCACTTCCTTCCTTTTTTAAATCTGCTGGAGCTAGATTAATAATAATTTCTTTTACCGGAATTTTAAAACCAATATTTTTAAGTGCTGCTGATATCCTATAATGAGATTCTTTAACAGCATTATCCGGTAGTCCTACCAATAAAAACTTTGCTCCTCTTGAAACATTTACTTCAACTTCGACTTTTTGAGCCTCAATTCCTTCTAAAGCGCAACCAATTACTTTCTCAATCATATTTTTTGAACAAAGAAAGAAACCTAAGAACTTAAGTTTTTTACGTAGTTAAATTTTTGTGATTATTTTTCCAAATGAATCTATGGTATGATCTAAATCTTGATATGAAATGGCGTCGTTTAAAAAATAGCTTTCAAATGCACTAGGCGGTAAATATACTCCACTGGAAAGCATACCATGGAAATAATTCTTAAAATGAGAATTATCCCCTGCTTTTGCAGTTTCAAAATTCACTACTGGATGATTTGTAAAGTGGAGCGATATCATAGAGCCTATACTGTTTATTTGGTATGGTAAATTGCTTTTAGATAATATTTTTTCCAATCCAGCTCTTAAATAAGCTGTTTTTTCATTTAAAGAAGTATAAACGGCTGGGTTTGACTTTAAATGTTTTAGCATTGCATATCCGGCAGACATTGCAATAGGATTTCCACTTAGTGTTCCAGCTTGGTAGACAGGACCATCTGGTGCTAGAAAATTCATAACTTCATTGCTGCCGCCAAAGGCACCTACAGGCAATCCTCCTCCTATAACCTTGCCATAAGTTACAATATCTGCTTTGACTCCCAAGGTTTCTTGAGCACCGCCTAAGGCGAGCCTAAATCCTGTCATTACTTCGTCAAAAATCAATAGTGAACTATTTTGAGTACATAATTCTCTAAGCTGATTGATAAAATTTTTCTCAGGCAAAACACAGCCCATGTTTCCAGCAATTGGTTCTATGATAATAGCTGCAATTTGTTCGGGGTGTTTTTCAAATAGCTCTTTGACTTGATTTATATCATTATAATTTGCTAATAAAGTATCGGAAGCTGTAGATTTAGTTATACCAGGACTATTAGGAACACCAAAAGTAGAGGCTCCACTTCCAGCCTGAATTAAGAAAGAATCTGCATGCCCATGATAACATCCAGAAAATTTAATGATTTTGTCTCGGTTAGTGAACCCTCTAGCTAATCTCACAGCACTCATACAGGCTTCCGTACCGGAATTTACAAACCTAACCTTGTCAATATTAGGGGCTAGAGAAACCAATAGGTTAGCCATTTTTGTTTCCAACTCAGTTGGTATTCCATAGGACGTGCCTTTTTTAGATTGTTCATTAATTGCTTTGATTATTTCAGGATGAGCATGACCTATAATCATTGGCCCCCAAGAAGAAATATAATCTATGTATTTATTACCATCTTCGTCAATTAAATACGCTCCGTGTGCATTTTTTATAAAAATGGGCGTTCCTCCAACAGACTTAAATGCTCTTACTGGTGAGTTAACTCCACCAGGGATAACTTTCTGTGCTTGTTCGAATAATTTTTTAGATCTATTATTTATGAGTTTAAACATTTTGAGTCCTTAAGATTTAATTCAGTTATATTTGTACATATTAATTTAAGAGCCGAATATCGTGACTAATTGGGAATTTTCTTTAGACTGTGCAAGAAAACTTGATGAAAATGACAAATTAAGTACTTACAGAGATCGTTTTTTTATACCTAACTTCTCTGGAAGGGAATCTTTGTATTTCACAGGAAATTCATTAGGATTACAGCCTAAAAATGTTCAAACCTATATCCAAAATGAACTTGATGACTGGTCAAAATGGGGAGTGGAAGGTCACGAAAAAGCTAGAAATCCATGGCTAGATTATCACGAAATTTTTAACGATAAAATATCTCCAATTGTAGGTGCTAAAAATAAGGAGTTGGTAGTAACCCATAGCCTAACTACCAATCTACACCTTTTGTTAATTTCATTTTACAGACCCAATAAAACACGATTTAAAATATTATGTGAAAAAAAAGCATTTCCTAGTGATCAGTATGCTTTACAAAGTCAAGCCAAAATACACAATCTAAACCCGGAAGATTGTATTGTGGAAGTTGGCCCTAGAAACGGGGAACATACTATTAGAACTGAAGATATTATTTCAAAAATCAATGAAATTGGCCATGAATTGGCTTTGGTTATGATCGGTGGAGTAAATTACTACTCTGGTCAGGTTTTTGATATGCAATCCATAACCACTGCAGGTCATAATGTTGGTGCATTTGTTGGGTTTGACTTGGCGCACGGAGTGGGAAATATTCCTTTAAAGCTCAACGAATGGAATGTTGACTTTGCAGCATGGTGCTCTTACAAATACCTTAACTCTGGTCCTGGTGGAGTAAGCGGATTGTACATTCATGAAAAACATGTTGCAAATCCAAATATTCTAAGACTTGCGGGGTGGTGGGGCCACAACAAAGAAGACAGATTTAAAATGCCCGATAAATTCTCTCCTATTCCTACTGCAGAGAGCTGGCAATTATCTAATGCTCCTATTTTGGCCATGGCTGCTCATAAAGCATCTATAGATTTATTTAATGAAGTTGGAATGGAAAAACTTAGAAATAAAAGTACTTCACTAACCAACTATCTAGAGTTTATTATAAATAAAATCAATGAAATAAAAGAATCTTATTTAGAAATTATAACCCCAATTAATTCCGATGAAAGAGGTTGTCAACTTTCCATTATTGCTCATGGAAACGGAAAAGAATTATTTCAAGAGCTTTCTAAAAACCATATTGTTGTAGACTGGAGAGAACCCAATGTCATAAGAGTTGCACCTGTTCCTTTTTACAATAGTTTTCTTGATGTTTATGAGTTTGGAAGAGTACTAAATAATTATTTAAAATAATTGTGAACCCTGAAGTAAAAATATCTTTTCTAGCAATAATGACAGTTGTTTTTGGATTAGTGGTATGGAGAATTTCAAATAAAGTTTTTTCAGCAAATAAAAGAATCCAAAATAGTAAATTTGAAAAATCTGAATACAGAAAAAGATGGAAAAGAAGGTAATAATTGTTGGGGCAGGTTTAGTTGGCTCTTTATGGGCTGTTTATATGCAAAAAGCTGGGTATCAAGTAGTAATTTACGAGAGAAGATCAGACATTAGAAAAGCTGAAATTAGTGCTGGTAAATCTATAAATCTAGCACTTTCTGAACGCGGATGGAATTCTTTAAAAGCGGCAGGTGTAGAAAAAGAAATTGAAAAAATTGCCATTCCAATGAGCGGAAGAATAATGCATAGTATAAAAGGAGATTTGACTTACCAAGCATATGGGAAAAAAGACGAAGCAATATACTCAGTTTCAAGAGGCCACCTTAATGCAATTATGATGGATCTTGCAGAAAGTAAAGGAAATACCAAAATTCATTACCAGCACCAATGCTTAGATGCTAATTTAGAAAAAGGCCATATTACTTTAAAAAACCTGAATAATCAAGAAATATTTGAAGACAAAGCAGATGTTATTTTTGCTGCCGACGGTGCATTTTCTGCAGTTCGGTACAACTCTATGCAAAAGGTAGATAGATTTAATTTTAGCCAATTTTACATTGAGGACGGTTACAAAGAATTACTTTTACCGGCAGATAAAAACGGAAATTATCAAATCGAAAAAAACGCCTTACACATCTGGCCCAGAGGACGTTTTATGCTGATTGCTTTGCCGAATGAAGACGGCTCTTTTACTTGTACTTTATTTATGCCTTTTGAAAATGACAAGTACGCATTTAAACAATTAGATAGCGATGATAAAATTGAGAATTTTGTCAAAGAAGTATTTCCAGATTTTTATGAAATGATTCCAAATTTGATTGAGAATTGGCATCAAAATCCACTATCTTCTATGTCTATAACAAGATGTTTCCCTTGGACGATTGGAAAGTTTGCTCTTATGGGTGACTCTGCACATTCAACTGTTCCTTTTTATGGGCAAGGTATGAATGCTGGATTTGAAGATTGTTTCGTAATGTGGGAGCTCTTCAATAACCATAAAGACTGGGACAAAACATTTAAAGAATACCAAGAAATTAGAAAGCCAGATGGGGACGCTCTCCAAGACCTTTCGCTAGATAATTATTATGTTATGAGAGATCATGTCGCAGATGAAAAATTCTTACTTCAGAAAAAAATTGAAGCTAAAATTCATGAGCGCCATCCAAATAAATGGATTCCATTATATAGCCAAGTATCATTTAGCAACATAAGATATTCTGATGCTTACAAGCAAGGAAAAATTCAAGAAAAGATAATGCGAAAAGTGATGAGCTCTCCAACTATTGAAAAAAATTGGGACTCGGAAGAAGTTGAAAATCAAATATTATCTATGATTCAATAATTATGCGGAATTGTCTAATTCTTATATTGATAATTATTTCAGAAATTGGAAACAGTCAGATGAAAATGTATCAGAGAAAGAATATTCCATTAGTAGACTTTAATGGCACTTATCAATTACAAAATTTTTATTTAAGTCCTGGACTTACTTTCATGTTACCACATGAAATACCAAATGTTCTTACAAATTCTAATAGTGAAATTAACGCCAATGGAAGATTAGCATATACTTTTGAAGCAGGAGCTTATCGAATTTTTGAAAAAGGAGGAAATATTTTTAATTATTTAGACTATGGAATTGGTTTTAAAAAACTTTCCGGCAGTGAGCAAATAAATGAAAGCAAGTCCATCTTTAAGCAAAGGTTTTTAACAGGTAGTTTTAATTTAAATAATATTTGGCAACTATCTGACAGAAAATTTATACAAACTAGCTTAGGGTCTAATATAGATTTTAAGTTATTTGAAGATGGAAGCCCATCTCCAAATAATACAGATAAATTAACTTTGGCATTTCATTTAAAAGTTGGCTACGGATTTAAAGTAAAAAAAACTTTATTTATAATCCCAACAATGGAGTCCCCTTTTTTATCGTTAAAGAAATGGGAACAAGGAAAATCTACATATGGGATTTTCAACAGCAGGTATAGACCCTTAATATTTAAAGTAAGATTTATATGGCTAAAAAAACTTGGGAAAGGAAAGTGTCCTGAAGCACTTACAAGCCCAGAAGATAAAGCTAGGTACGAAAGAAATTATATGCAATAATGAAAAATTCTCAAAAAAAAGCAACGGAATCCTTAGCGGTTCAAACAAAAATGGTTTTACCCAATGATACCAATCCATTAAATACACTTTTTGGAGGAAGACTATTGGAGTGGATGGATGAAATAGCAAGTATATCAGCTCACAAACACTGTGGTCGAGTAGTTGTAACTGCATCCATCAATAATGTTTCATTTGACGAACCTATATTCGCAGGAGAAATTGTATCATTACATGCAAAAGTAAGTAGAGCATTTAATTCTTCCATGGAAGTCTTTATAGATGTCTTTGTAGAAAACACAGATGGCAGCCGAAGAAAATGCAACGAAGCCATTTATAATTTTGTAGCAATTGACCAAAACAGAAATCCAATAAGTGTTCCAACTTTAATTCCAGAAACACAAATTGACAAACAAAGATTTGATTCTGCATTGAGAAGAAAACAACTTAGTTTAGTTCTGGCTGGAAAATTAAAACCCGAAGATGCTACAGAACTTAAAAATGCTTTATTCCCTAAACTAAAATGAAAGCAAAAACTTGTAACGATATTTTTGAAAAAGTAATTAACTATTACCATGTTAAAAATGCGGTTGATGCATCCTATCTTAACCCATTTAAAAAAGAAACATTGGAATTTTTACTTTTTGAAAAATGCTGGATAGATACCGTTCAATGGCATTTAGAGGACCTAATTAGAAATCCTAATTTAAATCCAAAAAATGGATTAGCTATAAAACACAGAATCGATTCTTCAAACCAAAAAAGAACTGATATTGTAGAAAAAATTGACGATTATTATTTCCGTGTTTTTAAAGAAAAATCAAATTCCGAGAGTAGAATAAATACCGAAAGCCCTGGATGGGTTGTGGACAGACTTTCTATTTTAAATTTGAAAATATTCCACATGAACGAACAAACAGAAAGGAAAGATGTTACTCAAGAACACATTTTAAATTGCAGTGAAAAATTAGATATTTTAAAGCAACAAAAAATTGATCTAAGTCTTTCTTTTGACCAACTTTTACAAGAATACAAAAGTGGAGTCAAAAAAATGAAAGTCTACAGGCAAATGAAAATGTATAACGATTCAACTTTAAATCCTGAACTCTATCAAAAAAACAATAGCTAAAAATATATTGATTATACGATTTTCGGCACTTGGAGATGTAATACTTGTAAGACCAATAATTCAACTATTTCTAAAAACATATCCAGATGTTAGAGTATGGATGGTTTCAAATATAAATAATAAGTCAATTTTTGATTTTGACGAAAGATTAAAATTTATTGGCATAGATTTTAATTCAAAAGAAAAAAAAATATTTCAAATAGCTAAAAAAGTTAAAGTTGTTTCAGAAAATATAAATTTTAATGGAATTTATGACCTTCACGACGTTATACGTTCAAAAATACTTTGCTTGATTCTATCTTCAAAAACAGATGTTTCTAGAGTTTTTGAAAAGCAAAGGAGTTTAAAAAATAAAATTATAAGTAAAAAAATCGGTTTACAGAAACTTAAAACGTCAAGTGAGCAATATTTAAATTGTCTAAAACAAGATTTTGAAAAACTTGATTTTTCTAATATTTATAAGTCATTAAAAGGTAGCGATAATAAAAAAAACATTATTGGAATTGCCCCTTTTTCAGCACATAAAAGTAAAATATGGCCTTTGTCAAACTATCAAAAAATAATAAATCATTTTAATAACTTTAAGTTTGTGATTTTTGCTTTTGGAAGTCAAGAGTTAGAATATTCAAAAACTTACTTTTTAAAAAACTCAAACTGTAGTGTAATTGATGGAAATCTAGATCTGAATGAACAAATGGAATTAATTAATAGTTTCAAAGTATTTATTTCTATGGATAGTGCCAATATGCATTTGGCAAGTCTTACAAGTACTAAGGTTGTCTCTATATGGGGTCCGACACATCCTTTTTTAGGATTTAGACCTTTATTTAATGAAAAGTTTATTGTTCAGTTAAGTAATGAAGAATTTAATGATAGACCTATTAGTATTTATGGAAAAATAAGAAATACTGATAAAGTTAAGGCTGAACAGTCTATGTCTAGAATTGATGCGGAAAGGGTAATTGAAAAAATTAATTTAGCTATTAACCAATAATTAAGATGGACTCAAAGAGAAAGTAAAGCTTTCCATTATCTGATTACATAAAAGCTTTTTACAGGCTTCCTCAACAATTTTTTTTGCAGAGTTTTCATCGCTAGTTTCCACGTAAAGTGTGATATGTTTTCCAATTCTAACATTACTGATTTCAGTAAGACTTAAATTGTCCATACTTTGGGTAACTGCCTTACCTTGTGGATCTAGTAATGCTTCAAGTGGCATAATATCAATACTGGCTTTAAATCTCATGATACAAAATTATTAATTAAAGAAAACGATAAATACAAAAATAGAACAATAGGGAGAATAAGAAAGGTATTTCCAAATATTATTAAAAAAACGAGACAAATTATCGATGAAATTATCCACATATAAATAAGCTTGTTTGAATTAAAATTTAAATTCTTTATTTTCAAGGATAAAAACTTCCATTTACTTACCATTAAAAAGCTGATTAAAAGAATGGTTAAGGGTAAGTAAACTTGGTAATTAGTAATATTTACTAAGAAGCTTCTATACTCTAGATAAGTCCAGGTCAAACTAACAGTAATTAATGCAAAAGCAGGAATTGGAAGACCTATGAAAAAAGAACTTTCTTCTTTTAAAGTATTAAATCTAGCTAGTCGAATTGCTCCAAGCAATGGGATAAGACCAAGAATCATAAAAAGCCAAAAATCTATGTGTTTTTCAACAAAAAACAAAGATAAGGAGCTTACAAAATAAACAATTACAGCAGGTGCAATTCCAAAAGTTACTAAATCTGCAAAAGAATCTAATTGAGTGCCTAAAGAAGATTGAACATTTAATTTTCTAGCGGCAAATCCATCAAAGTAATCAAGGACTGAGGCTAAGAGAATTGCACCAATAGCCAATTCAATTTCTGCTAAATATGCAAAATAAATTGAAATCCATCCTAACAGGAGATTCGTCGAAGTAATTATATTGGGAATATTTTTTTTCATATATGTGAACTAAATTAGTGTAAACTTCGTTTTATAATAAACAAAAAAACAATATTTAGTTTTTACTTTGCTAATTATATTTAAATTATACTGTGAAAAATTACTACCTGTTTCTATTGCTATTTATTAATTATTCAATTTCTGGACAAATAAATTCTCCGAAATATAGTAATGAATTTCTTAATATTGGTGTTGGAGCTCGATCCTTGGCAATGTCTAACTCTGTGATTACCAGCACCAATAGCGCTATGTCTGGTTTCTGGAATCCAGCAAATCTTTCTAATATCAATAACGACATTCAAGTAGGGTTAATGCATGCAGAATATTTTGCTGGAATTGCAAAGTATGATTTTGGAAGTATTGCAAAAAAAATTGATGAAAAAAGTGGTTTTGGATTTTCTTTTTTAAGGTTTGGAGTTGACAATATCCCTAACACCTCAGAGCTTATTGATGCACAAGGAAATGTAAACTACGACAGGATTTCCTATTTCAGCGCTGCAGATATTGCATTTATTGGTAGTTATGGAAGAAAAATAAACGAATATCTTTCTGTCGGAGGTTCCGCTAAAATAATTAATAGAACTGCTGGAGACTTTGCATCAGCTTGGGGTTTTGGAATTGACATTTCTTCCACATATATTAAAAATGACTGGGCAGTTGCTCTAGTGGCTAAAGATGTAACATCCACCTTCAATGTCTGGAGATACCAGCTGTCTAGTGAAATGATTAACACATTTAATTCTACTGGCAATGAAATACCGGAAAATGGTCTTGAACTGACTTTACCTAGATTAATAGTAGGATTAAGTAAAAATTATGAGTTTGAAAAAAACGTTCATTTATTAATAGAATTCAATGCAGACATAACAACTGATGGAAAAAGAAATGTATTGGTTTCTGGGAATCCTTTTTCTATTGACCCTCATATAGGTAGTGAATTTAACATAAAAGATATTGTTTTCATTAGGGGAGGTATTGGTAATGTTCAAAAAACACCTGACTTAACAGGAAAAATGATTTACACCATTCAGCCAAATTTAGGGATTGGAATTAATATTAAAGGAGTTGAAATTGAATATGCTTTAACAGATATTGGTGATGTTTCAATTGCTGAATACAGCAATATTTTTTCATTAAAATTCAACTTAAATCCAAAAACAAATTGAAAATATTAAAGATAAAAATAGCTTTTTTATTTTTTTTCTTAGGGTTTTATCAGAGCAATTTTTCCCAGTCTTTAGGAAATGAGTGGATTAATTATAACCAGCAATACTTCCATTTTCCAATTGTTGAAACAGGTATCTACAGACTAAATTATGAGACCATTAATAATCATTTAATTAGTATAGGAGTAAACATTAATAATGTTCCGCATAATAATTTTCAAGTCTTTGGGAAAGAAAATGAAGTTTCTCTTCTTGTAAAAGATAATAATAACAATGGGTTTTTAGACCCCTTGGAATATATTGAATTTTATGCTGAAAAAAATGATGGGTGGCTAGATTCTTTAGTCTATGATTCTACACATTTTATGCCTGATAAGTACTACAGTCTTTTTAATGATACCATTAGATATTATTTTTCATGGAATAGTAACTCTAATAATAAAAGAACTACTGTAGAAGTAGACACAAATTACAGCATCTATAATCCTATAAATTATTGTTGGAAAACACAAGTTCTAAAGTTTAAGACCAATTATAATGTTGGTTATCAAATTGATGGTATTTCAAGTCCAAAATATGAAAAAGCTGAAGGATGGGCAGGGGCAACTTTGCAAAAAAATAATTCAAATATTGAGCAAATAAGTTCAATAAATTGTGTTGGAAGTGGCCCAAATGCATTTGGAGAAATAAATCTTTTTTCTGCAAATTCCTCCACCAACAACTCCAATGGAAACAATCATAATACCAAATTATTTATCAATAATAATCTAGTTTTTGATTCTTCATATTTTAATTACCAGACCCTTCATGTAAAATATAGTCTTAGTAGTAATAACGTCTCCAACGTTACTGATTTTAAGCACGAGATTTCCGATATAGGACAAGGAACAGATTATCAAAATATAGCTTCAATTAGTTTATCCTATCCTCACTCTACAGATTTTTCTTCCTATGAAAAATTACATTTCGGAGTTCCATTTTCCTTAAATCAAAAACAAAGGCTGACTATTACCAATAATGTAAGTGCGTTAGGCTCCCCAATACTTTATATTCTAGGCGATGAGCATAAAACAGTTCCATTAATAACCAATAATACTAATTTAGAAGCAGTTATTCCAATTACTCAAACCGATTCTATAATTTGCTATTTATTAACTGATTCAAATGTTAATCATATTAAAAAAATTCACACTGTAAATGGCCAAGGATATTTCAATAATTTTAATTCTTTACAAATTGACAGTGCATTTGTTATAATTACTAATAAAAATCTACTTTCTTCATCAAGAAGCTATGCAGCATATAGAGCAACAAATATAGATACATTAGTTGTGGATATCGAAGAACTTTACCACCAGTTTTCATCAGGAATATTCAAAAATCCTTTAGCAATAAAAAGATTTTTAAAATTTAGTATGGTTAATTGGCCCAGTTGGCCTTCACATATTTTTTTAATTGGGAAATCTGTAAGATTTAATAATGAAACATCTCCTGGCTCAAGAAATGACACCATTTCTTATGAATTGAACTTAGTTCCATCATGGGGATACCCTAGTTCAGACAATCATTTTGCTGTTGGCTTAGAAAGTAATAAAAGAAGTTATTCTCTTCCAATAGGCAGATTGAGTGTAAACAAAAACACCTCGGTGCTTAACTATTTAAATAAAGTAATAGAGTTGGAATCTCAACAAGGAAATAACAGTAATTATACTATAGAAAATAAGGCATGGCAAAAAAATATTGCTCATTTTTCAGGTGGAAGCGATAGCTCTGAACAAGCTTATATGAATAATTATTTGGAGCAATTCCAAAATATAATTGAAGACACCTTGTTTGGTGGTCGGGTTAAAAAGTTTGGAAAAAACCCTTTCACTTCAACAATAGATCCTTTAGAGTTTCAAATTGTTCAAAATTATTTAGAGGAAGGTATTTCATTGATGACTTTTTTTGGACATGCATCTTCCGGCTATGGGTTTAGTCAAAATATTGATCAACCGGAAAACTGGAATAACCAAGGTAAGTATCCAATGGTAATTGGCTTAGGCTGTTATTCTGGCGATGTACATAATCCAGATACCAATAGCTTTTCAGAACAAATTATTCGTCCTGTAAATAGTGGTGCAATTGGATTCATTTCTACCGTTAAGCAAGGATTCACACCCTATATAAATTTTTACAGCAAGAAATTATACAAAATGATTGGAAAATATGGCTATAATAAATCTATAGGTCAGCAAATGGTTATGACCGTTGACTCTCTAGACCAAAGTACTTCATTAGTAACTTGGGAACCAAAATTTGAAAGTAATTACAATGGAATGTCTCTTCAGGGAGATCCTGCTGTGAAAATTAATTCCCATAACTTACCAGAATTATTGCTCTCTGAACAAGATGTATGGACAGAGCCAAGCGTGGTAGATATTTCAAAATCAAATTTTGATTTAAAATTCAAAGTATACAATTTGGGAAGAGCTTTTAGAGATTCTGTTTTTGTAGAATTAATACAAGAACTTCCCGACGGATCAGACACTATTTACTCCAAATTTGTTCCTGGTATATTAAATGAAGACACCATAACTTTTAGTGTAATTAATCAACCTGAAACTAGTATTGGCCAAAATATTTTTACAATTTCAATTGATTTACCAATTTCCACCATTGAAGAGGCTTATGACGAAAGCGGTAATAATAGAATTCAATATTTTATGAATATTTCTTCAAATTCAATAATTCCAGTTTGGCCATATGATTTAAGTATTGTTGGAACCCCAACTGATACACTAAGAGTTTCAACTATTAATCCATTAGAGTCATCCAATATTTATTATTTTGAAATAGACACCAATATCCAATTTAGTTCTCCATTTTTAAAAACACAGTCCATTGTTTCTAGCGGGGGAGTTATTGAAGCAATTCCAGGAAACTGGTCTAATAGCATCACCAACTTAAATGATTCATTATTTTTCGAAGATAGTATAGTATATTATTGGCGTTCCAGACCTGATAGTTCTGTAGTTGATTGGAAAATTAGATCATTTCAATACATTCCAAATAAATGGGGCTGGAGTCAATCCCATATTGATCAATTTAAAGAAAATGAATTTTTAAATATTGGAATTGACACCATAAATAATATATATAACTTTTCTCCGACACTTAAAGGTATTACGTGTAAAAATTATATTCAACATGTTGCCCTAGGTTCAGAATGGTCTGGCACTTACTGGGAAGTAAGTGGTGAGATTGCTGATTACGGAGGGCATATAGATCCTGCAATTATGGTTGGGGTAGTTGATCCTAACACTTTAAATTATTGGAAAACTCCTTTTATTGATAATTCTTCGATACCTCCTAGTATTCTTAATCCAAATAATTGTTTTGGTCAATACAACGGAGATCCTGGTGTCTGTGGAAATACATCTTTAATAGGTAGAGCAAGAGAACATGGTTATTTTATGTTTAAAAACAGTAGTCCGTCGCAATTGGATTCGTTAGCAAGTATGTTAAGTAGTAAAATTCCAGATGGTTATTATATAATAGTATATAGCTATATACCTAATAATTATGGTGGAACTTTGCTTTACAATAGCCCATTGTATGCCAACTGGCCTACTAATTTATTCTCTACTTTTCAAAATTTAGGAGCAACTGGATTTACCAATTCTAACCAACCAGACGATGGCTTTATATTCTTTTGTAAAAAAGGCGATCCTACTACTGCTATTGAAGTAAGGTCTGACACAATTTCTCCGGGCTTTGTTCCATCACAACTACTAGAATTTAGTACAACTGTGACTAGTTCTCTAGAGAGTGGGAAAATGTTATCTGGAATTGTTGGCCCATCTAACAATTGGAAAAATATATATTGGGAACAAAGAACACTAGAAAATCCATCTGCTGACTCTGCAAGGTTAAAAGTTTACGGCTTAAACTCTTTATCTTCCAACCTCAAAACTTTAATTATTGATACTAGTTTTACAATTAAAGATTCTATTACCAATTTACAATCAATTGACAGTTCCTTTCATTATCTACAATTGGAAATGGAAACTTCTGATGATTCTTTATTAACACCCAGTCAAATAGTAAGCTGGCTAGTTACCTACGATCCGCTTCCAGATTTAGCTGTTAACCCTAAAAAAAGTTGGTTTTTAGACTCTAGTATTATTCAACAAGGGGACTCTATTTACTTTAGTGTAGCAATAGAAAATATTTCTCCATTTGATATGGATAGCTTGAAAATAAACTACTATGTAGAGAATGAGGATGGACAACTAAATATACCTTATCCAAGACAGGATTCTCTAAGATCAAGAGAAATAATTATAGACACAATTGCAATCTCTAGTAGATATTTAAACGATGAATATTTGATGTGGGTAACAGCAAATCCAAAAATAAATAATCTTGAAATGGATCAAGATGAACAATTTTATTTTAACAATTTAGCACAAAGAAAATTTAGTGTTTTAAAAGATAACACTAATCCTCTTTTAGATGTTACTTTTGATGGTGTTCATATTTTAAATAATGATATTGTAAGTCCAAACCCGCATATTGTCATTGAATTAAATGATGAAAATCCTTTTTTAATTTTAAATGAGGATTTAGATACTGCTAATTTTCAAATTGAAATTAAGTATCCTAATTCTTCTCTCTGGAAAAGAATTAACTTCTTTAATGGTGCAATAGCTAATTTAGAATGGCATATAAATGAACAAGAGAATAAATTTACAATTGAACATAACCCTGTTTTTGACCAAGATGGAATATACAAATTAAGAGTACAAGGGCAAGATAAAACTGGAAACTCAAGTGGAGATGAACCATATCAAATAAACTTTGAAGTAATTCAGAAATCTTCCATTACCAACATATATAATTATCCAAACCCATTTTCAACAAAAACACACTTTGTTTTTACTTTAACAGGGTCCGAAATACCTAATAAATTAAATATCCAAATAATGAATATTAATGGACGACTTATTAAGCAAATCCATCTAAACGAAATAGAAGATATAAAAATCGGCAATAACATGACCAATTATTTCTGGGATGGAAAAGATGAATTTGGTGATCCAGTTGCAAATGGTGTTTATATATATAGAGTGATTTCAGAAATCAATAATTTAGAGATTGAACTTAGACCTTCGGAAGGGGACAAAGCTTTTACCAATGGCCTTGGTAAAATGTATTTAATTAGATGATAAAAAAGAAAACTTATATTTAAGTTTGAGAAACTTTGATTCGTAAAATCTAAAGCTAATATAGGAAACCATAAGTGTTGAAACGAAAATCAATATCGGGTATAAAGCCAAACTATTTATCAAGGATTCCATAAATAACTCATTCACTTGTAACACTATAGTGATCATAATTCCGTGATAGCAATATAACCCATAGGATAACTTTCCAAAAAAATTAAAATATTTAATTCTAGAAACTTTTATTATAGAATTATCACAATAGGTTTGTTCTAAAATAATAAAAGAAAAGAAAATTGAGAATAGTACTCTTTGAATAACAATAAAAAAATCATTTTCTAAAAGAGCAGGCATCAAAATAAAAAATGTAAAAATAGTTATGTAAAAAAATAAAATTTTTGTTCTTGGGATAAGTTTAAGTTTTATTAAAAAATCAGAGCGATTAAATGCTAAAATTGCTGTTAAAGCACCTATGCCAAAGTTGCCGAGAGCACTTACTGTATGGAAGTTTAGAGATAG
This sequence comes from uncultured Flavobacteriales bacterium, assembly GCA_938084875.1. Lineage (GTDB taxonomy): Bacteria > Bacteroidota > Bacteroidia > Flavobacteriales_D > Parvicellaceae > MED-G20. The sequence continues at coordinate 38,756 of CALKFX010000085.1, forward strand.
AGAATCGTTTATGAAATAAATTCTAAAGAAAAGAGAAATAAATATTATTATGAAAGATATTTCGAAAAGGTATTTATTAAACCATTTTATTGTAATTGCCCAGAAAATATAAAATTGTTCTTCAACTGAAATAGACCACATAAAGACCATAAAGAATAAAAAATTATAACCATTCTCAATGATATTATAATTTAAAATAAATAAAACAAAATTCCATAAAGAAGGTAATTTTTCTGATTCAAGGAAGTAATGAGATTTTAAATATTCTAATAAGAATCCAATAAAAACTATAAAAAAATATAATGGCCAAATTCTTAATGATCTTCTAATTAAGAAGTTTTTAAATTGAAATTTATTGGTGAATTTTATTTCTTCTAAAGCTTTCCAAGTAATTAAAAAACTTGAGAGAACAAAAAAAGAATCTATTGAAATAAATCCTAAAATTTTACCATAATTAAATATAGTAGCGTATAATTTTGAATTAATTATTTCTGGACTATTACTAAAAAAAACATGTCCAAAAAAAATACCAATGAATCCAATAAATCTTAATGAATTTAATTCCTTGAAATATTTTGTCTTATAACTATCTTTACTCAATATTCTCTAATGAATTATGCAAATCATGAATGAATTAACATATACTAATATATACTAAATATTGTGTTCATAGACACCCATACACATATCTATCTTCCAGATTTTAATGAAGATCGAAAAGAAATTATTTCAGATTGTAAAAATAGCAGAGTGAATAAACTTCTTCTTCCAAATATTGACAAAAGTTCAATTA
>CALKFX010000086.1 GCA_938084875.1 uncultured Flavobacteriales bacterium
GTGCTTCCAGTATCTATCAACAATTTCATGGAATTTATCTTTTTTCTAAAATTTCTTTTGTCAAATTTCTTCTCTAATATAGATTCGTATAGATTTTGAAGTTCTGAGAGAGTAAACTTGTTAGGTAAAAGTTCAAATCCAACAGGCTTAGATTTTACATGATTTACCAATTTTTCTTTACATGCAGCAAGTATTTTATTATGATCAAAAGCTAATTCCCCAATTCTATTCACATTATGCCATTTTGCCTCCGATGCAAATGCTGATGGACTATTGTTTTTATTGGTTGGAGATAATTCATATTCCTTTATTCTAAGTAAACTGTAATGAGAAATAGTAAAAACTCTTCCTAAAGGGTGTCTTCCTATGTCTCCAAATGTTTTTACCTGTTCTGTGAAAATATTTTCCAATCCAGTCATATCTTTTAAAACTCTATCCACAGCTTCTTCTGTATTCTCATTGGGATGAACTAAATCGCCTGGTAATGCCCAATAATCAACATATGGATCTACACCTCTTTTAATTAGTAGGACTTTTAGTGAGTCTTGATCATAACCAAAAATCACACAATCTACAGAAACGGAATAACTGAAATTATTTTTTACCATATTCTAAATTTAAAAAAAATATCATTCTTTAAAAATTCTATCTTTTCCAAAGTATTCTGGAGACTGCACAGAAATAACTTTCATTGTTGACTTTGAGTTTACTATCACACCATGCCAAGTGTTCTTTGGTATAACAATCCAGTCTCCTGCAGCAACTTTATATATAGAATCGTTTAATTGAAATTCTCCAAACCCTTCATCGATTAATACATTTTCCGTATGATAAACATGTTTGTGAAGTTTAACTTTTTGTTTGATCCATATTGCAAAAGTGGAAGAAGAAGAATCACTAGAAATTTTCTTTACATGAATATTTTCAAATTCTTTATCAGGGTAAATTTCATTAATAGAAGCAATAATTTCCTGAGATTTAAAATAGAAGGGAATCAGTATTAAAATTAAAATGGTAGTGAATCTCATAAAAGAATGTATTGGTCAATATTTTTATTTCCCTTTATGAAATCATTTGCATTCATCTTTTTCTTACCCTCTAATTGAATTTCTAACAATTCTAAAGCATTGGTATTAGTTCCTACATAAAGTTTATTCTCTTTTAATAAAATTGTTTTTTTTGGAACTTTTAAATTGCTTGTTTTTACATTAAAAATTTTAAAGTTTAATTCTCTACCATTATTGGACAATAATGTCCATGCACCAGGGTAGGGGTTAAGACCAAGAATAAATTGTTTTATTGATATATCGTCTTTGAACCAATTAATTCTAGTGTTGTTTCTATTTAGCTTGGGTGCTGTTATTTGCGATTCTGAAATTATTTGTTTTTTAGATTTTAAAGTTCCATTCTCAATTTCTGAGATTGTTCTAATTATTAGCTCAGAACCAATTTCCATAAGTTTATCGTGGAGCTCACCTGCTGTTTGTCCATCTTTTATTTCTGTTTTTTCAATTAATAATACATCTCCAGTATCAATTTTTTCATTAATGAAAAATGTAGTTACACCAGATTCTTTTTCACCATTTATAATAGCCCAATTAATTGGAGCAGCACCTCTATAATTTGGAAGAATAGAACCATGAAGATTTATAGTTCCTTTTTTTGGAATTTCCCAAACTATTTTAGGCAACATTCTAAAAGCAACTACAATAAATAAATCAGCGTTCAAAACTTTAAGCTGGTCAATAAAACTTTCATTTTTTAATTTTTCAGGTTGAAACAATATAATATTATTTTTAGTTGCATATTGTTTAACAACAGATTGTTGTATTTTTCTTCCCCTTCCAGCAGGTTTGTCTGTGGAAGTAACTACACCTACTATTTCATGCTTACTATTAAAAATAGCATCCAGAGTTTTAACTGCAAATTGTGGGGTTCCCATGAAAACTATTCTCATATTATTCAACTTTTAAAACCAACCCTTTAAGGTATTCGCTTTCTGGGTGGAAAATATTTATAGGATGATCTGCTGGCTGATGCATCTGCTTTAAAATACTGACGTTTCTTCCTGCTGCAATTGCTGAAGATAAAACCATATGTCTAAATAGATTATTGTCAATAACCTGAGAACATGAAAAAGTAAAAAGAATGCCGTTGGGCTTAATTTGTTCTATAGCTCTTGTGTTAAGCCTTTTATAACCTTGAAGAGCTTTGTGCTTTACTTTCATATGTTTTGCAAATGCTGGAGGATCTAAAATAATGATATCGTATTGATCATTAAGATTTTTCATATACTCTTTAGCATCATCAATAATAGACTTATGATTATTTTTGAAATCTGAAAGAAAATTTAGGTTATCTTCCAACAAATCAATTGCTTTTTGAGAACTGTCTAAAGAATGGACTTCTTTAGCTCCATTGTTTAATGCATAAATTGAAAATCCACCAGAATAGCAAAATGTATTCAAAATCTTTTTGTTTTTTGCTAATTTCCCAAGGTATTGACGATTTTCTCTTTGGTCTATAAAAAAACCTGTTTTTTGACCATTTTCCCAGTCTATCAAAAATTCATTTCCATTTTCTATTATTTTGGTATTAGTTATTTCCTTTTTTTGAAATAGATAAGAGTTTTGAATTTTATATTCATCCATGTAAATCTTTGGAAGTGTTTTCTCGCTTTTATCGTAAATAACATCTAAAGGCAATAATTCAAGAACTATTTTAGTGAAAACTTCTTTATGTTTCCACATTCCAATGGAGTGAAATTGGAAAATAGCAACTTTGTTATAGATATCACAAATGAAACCAGGCATTTGGTCTCCTTCTGCATGAATTAATCTATAAACATTATTTCTAGAACTAATTTCAATAGTATTTTTTCTTTGGTCGTATGCTTTTATAATTTTCTTTTTCCAATATTCTTCATTAATTTCTTGTCTGTCAAACTCAAAAATTCTAACACTTATATTTCCTTCATTATAATGCCCAGTAGCCAAGTACTTTTCTTTATTAGAAAATATCTCAACAATACTACCATCTTTAGTCTCCTTTTCAACATTCTTAATAGCTCCAGAGAAGACCCAAGGATGTTTTCTTAATAGCGACTTTTCTTTTGAAGGTTTAAGAGTTACTTTTTTCATGCTGTTTAATAATTATTAAAGTCTATTGCTAAATTTGAATTAAATTTTAATTAAATGAAATTCGGACAAGTTGATGATTTGAATCTAGTAGATTTTTCTTTACCTACTTTGGATAAAATTACTAAAACAAATTTATCAAGTCTAAGAAAAGACAACAATTTTAAATTTTATTTCGGAGCTCCTGGATGGTCGGATGTTAAATATAAAGGGATTGTTTACCCAGAGAAAACACCTGCTAAAAATTTTCTAAAGGAATATGCCAATCAATTTAACAGTATTGAAGTTAATTCTACTAGATATGGAACTCCAAAAAAGCATATAATTGATAGATGGGTCAATAGTGTAGGAGATAATTTTAAGTTTTCTATGAAAATCCCCCAAGTAGTAACCCATAGAAAAGATATTAACGATCTCACAGCTAAAATGAAAACCGAAGAGTTTATATCTGCTGTTGATCAGTTAGGGGAGAAATCAGGAATAAATTTTGCAGTTATGGCAAAATATTTTAAGTCTTCACAATTTAAAGAGCTCGAATGTTTCATAAATTTTTGGCCCATTGATGCGCCTTTGGCAATTGAATTTAGAAACCCATCTTGGTTTGAAGATAGCGTAAGAAAAGAATGGCAAGAATTATTTTTCACTAAAAAAATTATTCCAGTTATCACCGACACACCAGGCAGAAGAGATGTTTTGCATTTTAATCTAACTAATAAACATCTTTTCATAAGATACGTAGGGGATTTCAATCACCCTAGTGACTTAAAAAGAATAGAGCTTTGGACAGAAAAAATTTCAGAATTAGTTAATCTAGGAATTGAAAATATTTGGTTTTATGTTCATCAACCTGGAGATAACAGAGAAAGAATTCTATTTTTTTACAATAAATTAATTCCAAATATCAATAAAATATTAAATACAAAAATTCCTCTATTGAATAACTATAGCTATATATAGTTTAATAATTTATAGGTGTTGTAGCCTACTATTTCGTGTAGAAGTATTTTCCAGCTAAATAAAGAGGAGGATTGTGGTACTATTAGATATTCTAAATCAAAGTGTTTTATGGAAGATTTTTTAACATGAGGGTCTGCATGAAGATTGGTTTTTTTAAAACAGGCCAAAGATCTTCT
>CALKFX010000087.1 GCA_938084875.1 uncultured Flavobacteriales bacterium
AGCTGCTGTTGTCCCAGTCCAAAAATTATACCTATCATCCAAGTCGAAATCAAAATTAACTAGATTAAGTTTTCCCATTTTTCCAGCCACATTTACCGCATCCAAAAAGCTAATATTATTTGGCAACATATTTATTACTAAAATTCCAGCAAGAATCATTCCCCCCATCATTACTGCCATCTGTTGCTTCTGTGTTTGTGTAACCGCTTTAGTCCCCCCTGAAACTGTATATAGAATTACTAAAACCCCAATAAAAATATTGGTTAAAGTTAGATTCCAATTCAATAATGTAGATAGAATTATAGAGGGAGCATAAATAGTAATTCCTGTAGCCAATCCCCTTTGAATTAAAAATAAAAAGGCAGCTAAGGTTCTGGTCTTTAAGTCAAATCTAGTCTCTAAATATTCATAGGCTGTGTATACTTTCAATTTATAGAATATTGGTAAAAAGGTAACTGATAGAATAATCATTGCTATAGGCAGTCCAAAATAGAATTGAATAAATCTCATCCCGTCAGTATAAGCTTGACCAGGGGTAGATAAAAAAGTAATTGCACTGGCTTGGGTAGCCATTATAGAAATTCCTATCCCCCACCATTTAGCATCGTTATTTCCTTTCAAATAACTTTGCAAATCTTTTGCACCACGAGTTTTCCATATGCCATAAGTTACTATAGAAACTAAGGTGAAAATTAATACAAACCAGTCTAAGTTACTCATGAAAAATTCTGTGTTAACCAGCTAAGAACTAAAACAAATAGTAGTAAAACTAGAAGTAGAAGAATATACCAGTGGTTCCAAGATTTAAATACTGGAGGTTTTTCAGTTTCAATCATTATTTAAACTAATTATATTAACTAATAATTTATATGCTCCGCTTACTCCAGCAGGAAGTTGTCGAAAAAAAGAAATTCCTGTATATGTATAATAGCCTTTGCCATATTTAGCTATAAGTAAAGATCCTTTTTTTGGCTTCTCATTAAGATCGTTCCAAGAAAATATTGCTTGGTATTCTTTACTCCATGCATCTGGAAAATACAATCCTCTTTCTTGAACCCAGTTATTAAAATCGTCTTTAGATAACTTGTTTGGGAAATTCATTACAGGGTGAGAATTATTTAAAAATGTTACTTGTGCGTCTTCTTGAGTTACTCTATCTCTTGAAATTTGAAGAGGGTAAGGATAAAAATCTTTGGTCTTTAACCTGTAGCTAGTATTGTATTGAACTACCAGATTCCCTCCTTCTTTAACATATTGAAGAAGTAAATTAGAAATATAAGGTGCTTTTTCTTCAACATTAAAAAATCTCACCCCTGTGATAACTACATCGAAATTTTTTAAATCCTTAAGAGTTAGGTCCTTGGTAGTGATTTGCTTGACATCGTATTTCAAAATTTTTAAATGTTGATCTACTAAATCTCCTGCTCCCATTAAATATCCAATTTTTTTAGGAACTGTATTTAGGTTTAAATGCACCAGCTGTAGTTCGGATTTTGGAAACCATCTTTGCTCAGGAATGTGGTCATAGACAATTGTATTTAATGCATGGGCATCTGTTCCGTTAATTTGGACTTTTAAAGTTCCAGAATTAGCGTTTTTAAGAGGGGAAATAAAATACTCTAAGACCAGCTCTTCATCTACTGTTTTTAAAGAATATTCAGTTGGTCCTATTACTTTCCATCCTTGGGGATGAATAATGTTAATATCTCCTTTTTGTTTTGCAGAGTGAGCAGCTACAGTAACCAAAATTTTCTGAGTAGATTCATCAGAGAATATCATTACTTTTTGATCGATATTTGCTGTTACTTTTGGACAAACTACCCAATTTTTATTTTGCTCTCCTCCTACTGGATCGTTCCATTTAAAGACCAATGGCCTTTTATATTCAATAGTGGCATCTCCAACTTCTACAGAAATTAAAAATTCTGCTGAGGGATTATTTTCAGCTTTACCGATTAGCTGTAATGAATCGACATTATAGGCCCCCAAAAAAGCAGGTTTTTCTAACCAATATGGCTGGCTAATAGGCAGTTTTGCAGGGACAATGGCTTTATTTTTTAGCACATTTTTTTGATTTTCTTTCAATGGTTTTGAAAGTTTTTTATAAAAATTGAAATCCTTACAAGAAATTGATTTCAATTTCATTTTGATATTAGATCTGTTTATAATTTCTAAATTAAAGAATACAGAATCTTCGTTTGATTTTTTAGAAGACAAAGTGGTCATTTCTATATATAAACCTGAACATTGTAATATTAAATCCTCCACTTCTTTCATTTTAATTTTCTTCCAATGTTCATCTTCTAATTGTGAAATAGCAGTCCTTAGCTTTAAAAGCCTTGGAATTGACTGTGAAGGGGCGCTTATAGAAAAATTTCTAATGATTTCACTAGTCAAGGATTTTATTGCTGCATTTTTTGAAATTCTGTCCCAAGAAAAATCCAATGATTCAAATAACGCGTTACTTGCAGTATCTCCTTTTAAATATTCAAAAAACTCTAGATATTCTCCTCTTTTACCAGTGCTGCCAAAGCCTTGGGTCTTATGCATAGACCTACTTAAAGCAGCCAATTCATTGTAGGAGGTTCCTAATAAATGGTTGTATCCTCCTATATCTAAGGAAACAACTCCTGGATCATTATCGGAAATATTACTATTCCACCATCTTCCAGTATTTACCACTACTCTCTTGGGTTGCCAAACACTTATATGCTTTAATTGCTCTTTAAAGGCTAAGGAATCTGCTGCCAAATCAAAAGCTTCCATCGCCAATAGCGCAGAAGAAGTATGGTGGCCATGGCCCCCTTTTCCATCAATGGGAAAACGACAAACTATCACGTCTGGACGAAAATTTCTTATTACCCATACCACATCGGAAAGAATCTTTTCCTTGTCCCATATTTTCAACGTCTCTTCTGGTGTTTTAGAGTAACCAAAATCATTGGCTCTAGTGAAAAATTGTTGTCCTCCATCTAGCCTTCTTGCCGATAATAATTCCTGGGTTCTTATAATTCCTAACTCTTCCCTTATCTCTGTTCCTATTAAATTTTGTCCTCCATCTCCTCTAGTAAGAGACAAATAACCTGTATTTAAAAGCTTTTCGTTTGCACAATAACTAATAAATCTTGTGTTTTCGTCGTCTGGGTGTGCTGCTAGATAAAGAACATTTCCTAGAACATTTAATTTTTTAATTTGATGGTAAATTTCAGACCCACTTAATTGTTGAGCAGAGTAAGAAAAAAACAGCAGATTTACAAAAAATGAGAGAACAAATAATCTAAATATATGCATGCTATTCTATTTATAAATTATGTTTTATTTGGTGAAAGAATGTGCAATTCCTACTACCATCATGTCAAATAAACATCCTACTTCTTTAGAAAATATTTTGCCGTTTGAAATATGGTTATATCCAACTGAAAGATAGGTCTTAGAATTTATATAAGAACAAAAATGCCAAAAATGATGAAAATTAAGTCCACTTTGAAGACCGTCGTTTTTCTGAGAATTTGACTCTACCCAAACTACTGCTAGTTGAGATTTTAAAAATGTTTTTTTTGCAATTTTAAAAGACAACTCTTGCCCCATTCCCAAAGCATTGCCCCCTTTTTCTGTCAAATGGAAAACAGCTACTGGACTAGCGGTAAATAGCCTGTCAAAAAAATTGGAAGCCGAGCTAGATTGACTGAAGTTTTCGGGTTTATCTAAAGATCTTTTAAAGGGAAAGTAAACTTGGGCAAAAATTGAAAAATTTCTAAAACTATTTTCTCTTTCAGAAGCTCCTGAGAGTCTAGACTTATAAACTCCAGAATTTAAACTCATTTTAAAAGGTGTTTTCTCTAGCTCAAATTCAACTTTTTCCACCTGTGAAAAGCTTACTTGAGAAAAAAAAATTAAGGAAATTAAGGTTAATATTAAAGGTTTCATATTGAGCTTAGTTAACTTTGTAACAAAGTAGATCTAGAGTTTACTTTTAAATTTAGCGGTAGTCCTAATGGTAAAGTTAAATTTTCTTTTTCATGTCCTGAGGGAAAATTAAAAACTACAGGAAAATCAAATTCATTTAGTTTTTGTAATACCATTTCTTCTATATCTTTTCCAAATGCTATAGAATTGTCTTTGGTGTTGGTGAAATGTCCTACGATGAGCCCCTTTATTTGATGAAATACACCCGCAAATTTCAACTGCCATAGCATTCTATCAATTTTGTAAAAATATTCGTCTATGTCTTCAATAAATAAAATTTTATTTTCAAAATCTGGCTGATAATTGGTTCCTAAGTTAGCGCACAAAACAGAGAGATTTCCTCCAACTATAGCGCCCTTAACCTCACCATGTATGTTTTTAGAGGCAGAATTTATTTTATAGTTTATTTCTTGTTTAAATAAAAATTGCTTTAAAGATTCTAAAGATTGGGGAGTATTTAACCCAATATTTATTGGCATTGTAGCATGGATAGAGGCTGTATTTAAAATAATATTAGAGAAACAATGAATATTGGTAATATCTGAAAAACCTATTATCCATTTAGGGTTTTGTAAAAAAGGAGCTGGATTTAATCCTTCTAAAAGTTGAATAGATCCGTATCCTCCCCTAAAACACCATATAGCCTTTGCAGTTGGATGGTTTATAGCCCATTGCAAATCTAACACTCTTTCTTCTTTATCCCCTGCAAAAATACCAGTCTTAGCTAAAATATTTTTGGAACGCAATGGTTTTAATCCCCATTTTAACAATAAATTTTCGGCCATTATAAGCGATTCTAATTCCACTTTTCTAGCCGGAGCTATTAGAATAACCTCGTCGTTAAGTTTTAATTTGGGGGGTAAATTCATTTCATTTAAATTCTTTAGGATAAAAATAGCATATTAACTTATATTTGGCCATTCTAAATTAAATTTTGAAAACTCCAAAAAGACACACCATAACCGCAGCTCTTCCCTATGCTAACGGTCCATTGCATTTGGGCCATTTAGCAGGTGTTTATATTTCTGCAGATATTTATGCTCGATTTTTAAGGTCTAATGGCGAAGATGTCGCTTTTATATGTGGTTCGGACGAGCATGGTGCAGCTATTACCCTAAGAGCAAAAAAAGAAAATAAAAGTCCAAAAGAAATAGTAGATGAGTACCATTTCTCCAACAAAGACATATTTGAAAAACTAGGAATTAGTTTTGATATTTATGACAGGACTTCTTCCAAACACCACCATGAAGCTGCCCAAGAGTTGTTCTTGGAAATGGATAAAAAAGGGGCTTTTGTAAAAAAAGAGTCAGAACAATACTTCGATGAAGAATACCAACAATTCTTGGCCGATAGATATATAACTGGCCAGTGTCCTAAGTGTGGGTATCAAAATGCCTACGGTGACCAATGTGAAAAATGTGGAAGTGCTCTTAGCTCTTCCGAACTTATTCATCCAATTTCCACACTTAGTGGAAAAAGTCCTCAACTAAAAAGTACTACTCATTGGTATTTGCCCTTAGGTAGACACGAAAAATGGTTGAGTGACTGGATACAGAAAGGAATTTATAATGGAGAACAAGTGCACAATCCAGAAAATTGGAAGAATCAAGTAGTTGGCCAGTGTATGAGCTGGATTAAAGCAGGGCTTCAGCCTAGAGCAATTACAAGAGACTTGGATTGGGGGGTGAGCGTTCCTGTGCAAGATGGAGAAGGAAAAGTACTTTATGTGTGGTTTGATGCACCCATTGGATACATTTCAGCTACCAAAAAATGGGCAAATGAAAATGGAAAGAGTTGGGAGGATTACTGGAAAAGTAAAGACACAAATTTAGTTCACTTCTTGGCCAAAGACAATATTGTTTTTCACACCATCATATTTCCTGCGATATTATCTGAACTAGATGGATATATTTTACCAACCAATGTGCCTGCCAATGAGTTTTTAAATTTAGAAGGTCAGAAATTAAGTACTTCAAGAAACTGGGCGGTTTGGGGAAAAGACTACATAACTGAATTCCCAAATCAAGAAGATATTTTGAGATATGTACTTTGCTCCATTGCTCCGGAAAACAAAGACAGTGATTTTTCATGGAAAGATTTCCAAGCTAGAAACAACAATGAGCTTTGCTCTATTTTTGGGAATTTTGTGAATAGGACTTTAGTACTTACAAAGAAGTATTATAACGGGAATGCTCCTTCAAGAAATAATTTGTTAGAACTAGATGTTGAGTTACTGAAAACTATTAAAGAAACACCTGATAATATTGCTCAAGCAGTCCATTCTTTTAGATTTAGAGATGCGCAAGCAGAAGCAATGAAATTAGCTAGAGCCGGGAATAAATATTTGGCAGATACAGAACCTTGGAAGTTAATAAAAATAGATCCAGAAAGGGTAAAAACAATAATAAATATATCGCTACAAATTACTGCTAATTTGGCTATAGTTTTCGAACCTTTTATGCCCAAAAAAGCTTTGGAATTAGCTGAGCTATTAAATATCAATCTTCCTAGATGGGATCAAGCTGGTAAGGACGAATTAATACTAGAAAATCATATAATAAATGAGCCCAAAATTCTTTTTCAAAAAATAGAAGACGAAAAAATTGATGAGCAGATAGAAAAATTAAAAAATCAAGGTCAAAAATCCAATAAATATCCTCCTATGAAAGACGAAATTACTTTTGATGAATTCTCTAAAATGGACCTTAGAGTAGGAACAATTACAGCAGCAGGAAAAATAGAAAAAGCAGATAAATTATTAAAACTAACAGTAGATACTGGAATTGATGTAAGAACTGTTGTTTCTGGAATTGCTGAATATTTTAACCCCGAAGAGGTGATTGGTCAAAAAGTTAGTATCTTACTGAACTTGGCTCCTAGAAAAATACGAGGCGTAGAATCTCAGGGAATGATTTTGATGGCTGAAACAGATAAGGGAGAATTAGCTTTCGTTTCTCCTACCAAGGAGATTGATCCTGGAAATATCATTAGATAAAATACTCCCATAGTTCAACTGGATAGAATAGCCGCCTCCTAAGCAGTAGATCTGGGTTCGAGTCCCGGTGGGAGTATCAGTTAACAGAGAAGAGGTGCTTTCATAGTGCAAATATCTACTTCTTTTCATAGGTGACTTATTAAGAAAACAAAGGGAGGTTATTGGTCTGGCCATAGAGTTCAGAAAAAGCTATATTATGAACATATAACGGAAGCAAATTTTAATTTTTCCACTTAAAAGTAGGTGTATTTATGTAAATTCACCTATTATAGCTTATGTGTTTATTTTATTACAAGCAAATAAAAACTGATTTAAATAACATTTACTACATTAAATTAAAAAGGAACTTATATGAAATATTATATATTACTTTCCTCATTCTTATTTAACCTTCAAGGATTTTCCAAAATAACCCCTCCAAAGATTGATTTAAAGGAAGTGATTATAAAGCTAAAAGAGTTTAATGACCCTACAATTACAAGGAATTTAGAAGCGGATTTTTTTAAAAACATAATATTCCAAAACGATTCTATTGCATATTTTAATCCTAATGGAACTCTTCATCTATTCAAGATAAAATTTGACAGCACTGTTAGTGTAGAGAAATTAAGTAAGGGTATTTACCATGGAAGTACGTTCAACAGATATTTATTCAATAATGAAAATAAATTATATTCATTTGGTGGAGAAGGGCTTTGGGCTTCATGTTCAAAACTTTTAGAATTTAATATAAAAAATAGAGAGTGGTTTAAAATAGAAATTAAAAATTTCCCATTCAATGCAAGTAAAATAATATCCTCTTGGATAATAAATAATAAGTTAAACGTCTTACTTTCTCTCAATGGAAATAATAGATCCAAAAAATTCAATTTTATATTTGGAGAAATTGACATGACAACCTTTTCATTTAAAGAAATTGGAGGATTTAATTCAATGTATAGCCCTGATCTTTCATTTGGCAATAAGAATATTATTGGGGAATCAAACAGGTATATAATTTATGAAAACAGTACTTTGGAAAAGTGTCTCTACGGTATATTTGATAAAAAATCTGGCGAAAGGCTCTTTACTAATTTATTAAAAGATATTCCTTGTATTGATGGTATTTCTTATGTTTATTTAAAGGATGATACACTTTTTTATAGAAATTCTAGCAATGAATTATCCTCTAATTTAATTAATGAAACGAACATTTATGATAGGTATCCTATGAAAGAGATATACTACGATAGAATCTTAGAAAATAGAATTTATAAAATATCAGCATATGCAATTGGATTTATTATTTTATGTAGTTTAATTATTATACTAATTAAAAAAATAAATTTAAATAACTACTCAGCAAAAGAAAACACATTTGAAATTGAAAAAAGACTTTTAGTTAATAAAGGATCAACTATCAAAAGAGAAGAGTTAGATGAATTATTAGGAATATCACATTTAAGTTTTGACTCTATAAAGTCAAAAAGAAGTGCCATGATTAGAACTATAAATCACAATGGACGATTGAAGATTGACAGAATTAGAAAAGAAGATGATAAGAGATTTTTCAAATACTCTATAAACTAATTTATCTTTAGTAGATAGAATTAAAAGTTCCTAAAAATTCATTTACCAATAAAGAATCGTGAATTTCAATTGGGGTTAGTTCAAGTTCATCAAAAGGCTTTGCAGCTGTTGTATTTTGGTTCTGATTTTTTACTTTGTAATCATAAGTACCATTTATTGTAGAATCTTCAAAACTTACAGTTAAGACTCCCCTGTCCGTATTCCACTTTCCAAACCAAGAAAGATTGCCTCTTGTGTAGGAAATATCACCATCGTATACAAAGAAAATCGAAGCCGTAATTTCTGCTCCGCTGCCTTGTTCTATTTGAACAGTAGTCCACTCTCCTTGCAGTCTCGAGTCATGAGGTCTTCTTCTACAAGCGATAAGACAACAAAAGATAAATACAATTAATAATCTTCTATACAATTTTTTTATAATCATTAAATTATTCTTACTCCACTATATTTCTATATGTCCAAATAAAATCATTGATTGCAATAACCCTTGCAGTATCTTCATTGCTTTTATAGTTCCAAACTTCAATTAATGAATCTAACTTTTTATCAATTTCTTGCCTATAAACAATACTTTTAAACTTCAGTCCAAACAATAGAATTAAAACAATAATTTTTTTCATCTACATGAAATTAAGTAATAATTTGAAAAAAAATGTTTTAATGAAGTATTTACTTTAGTTAGCAAAATATATGAATTCTAAAAAAATGCAGGTTTTTTATGTTTTTTGGTCAAAAATGATAGCTTTTTGATGTTTTTAGTCATTTTTTTAAATTTTTCGTTTGAAATAGCAATATAAATTACACTAAAATAATTCCTTAAAAAATCACAAAATTGATGTGAATAAACTAATAAATTATAGTTTTATATGTAATAAAATATGAAAAGTAAAGAAGGATTTATATTTAAAAAATTTGAGGCAGAGAGTCAATCTCCTTTTGATAGGCTATTTGATATTTTCAAAGAGCTAATTACACATACATCGGGAGATTTTGACGAGGCCATCAACTGGCTAAAAGAATTGGACAAAGAGTACAATCTTACCAATGAAGATTATACCATTGAAGATTTTATAGAAGAACTTAAAGAAAAAGGCTACGTTAAAGAAGAAATTGATGCGAATGGCGACGGAAATATTTCTTTAACGGCCAAAACAGAGCAAGCAATACGTCAACAAGCGTTAAATCAAATATTTGGGAAAATAAAAAAAAATGGAATTGGCAACCATAAAAGCAACAAACAAGGTCAAGGAGATGAACACACTGGTGACTTCAGGGCTTTTCAGTTTGGAGATTCCATAGAAAAAATTTCGGTAACTGAATCTTTGAAAAACGCCCATATAAACCATGGAATTAATGATTTTAAACTAAGTGAAAATGACTTGGTAATTGAAGAGTCTTACCATAAAAGTCAAATGAGTACGGTGTTAATGGTCGACATTAGCCATAGCATGATATTATATGGTGAAGATAGAATTACGCCTGCAAAAAAAGTAGCAATGGCTTTATCTGAATTTATAAAAACTAGGTATCCAAAAGATAGTATTGATATATTGGTCTTTGGTAACGATGCTTGGCCCATTGCAATTAAAGATCTGCCATATTTGAAGGTTGGACCCTATCACACCAATACTGTTGCTGGCTTAAGTTTAGCGATGGATATGCTTAGAAGAAAAAGAAACACCAATAAACAAATTTTTATGATTACAGATGGAAAACCAAGCTGTTTAAGACTTAAAGATGGCAGGTACTATAAAAATAGTAATGGTCTAGATCCTTATATTACAAATCAATGTTATGCAATGGCTCAACAAGCAAGAAGACTACATATTCCAATTACTACATTTATGATTGCCCAAGACCCATACTTGATGGAATTTGTCAAAAAATTTACTGAAGCCAATAAAGGGAAGGCTTTCTTTACTGGTCTAGAAAATCTTGGGGAGATGATTTTTGAAGATTACGAGACTAATAGAAAAAAAAGAATAAATTAAAAAATGGATTATCAAAAAATAAAAACATTAGCAGACCTTAAAAAAGCTAAATACAAACAAAAAAGCATTAAGGACGAATTAAGAGAAAATCTAATTTATAATATCCAAAATAAAATCAATGTTTTTCAAGGTATTCATGGCTACGAAAAAAGTGTTATTCCAGAATTAGAGCGCGCCATACTTTCTAGACATAATATTAATCTTCTTGGCCTGAGAGGTCAAGCAAAGACGAGAATCGCACGTTTAATGGTAAATCTATTAGATGAATATATTCCCTATATAGAAGGTTCAGAAATTTACGATGACCCAATAGCTCCTATATCTAGATCATCTATAGAGCTTACCAAAAAGATGGGCGATGAAACGCCAATTTCTTGGCTACATCGTTCTGAAAGATTTGCAGAAAAATTAGCTACGCCTGATGTTACGGTAGCAGATTTAATTGGAGATATTGACCCTATAAAAGCTGCCAATCTAAAGCTAAGCTATGCAGATGACCGAGTAATTCATTATGGCATGATACCAAGAGCAAATAGATGCATTTTTGTTATCAATGAGTTGCCAGATTTACAAGCTAGAATCCAAGTTTCATTATTCAATATTCTTCAAGAAGGTGATGTTCAAATTAGAGGATTTAAACTAAGGCTAGAGTTAGATATGCAATTTATTTTTACAGCCAATCCAGAAGATTATACCAATAGAGGTAGTATTGTAACTCCTCTTAAAGATAGAATAGGATCTCAGATACTTACCCATTATCCAAAGGATATTGAAACAGCAAAAAAAATAACTAAACAGGAAATCAAAGCAACCTTAAGTCAAAAAGAAAATATTTATCTTCCTGATTTGGCTGCCGACTTACTGGAAGAGATTAGTTTTGAAGCAAGACAGAGTGAGTATATAGATGAAAAAAGTGGAGTTAGTGCTAGATTAAGTATTTCAGCCTTAGAAAATCTTTTAAGCAGTGCTGAACAGCGTTTATTTAGAAATAATGAATCTAAAACCACGGTAAGATTATCGGACTTTTCAAGTATTATTCCAGCAATTACAGGAAAGGTAGAACTTGTTTACGAAGGAGAGCAAGAAGGTGCTGAATTTGTAGCAAATAAATTAATTGATAGCGCTATTAAAACTCTTTTTGAAAAGAATTTTCCTAAAATTGAAAAATTGGAAAAACAAGGAGCTAATACTCCGTATGATGATTTAGTGACTTGGTTTTTCAACGAGTCAAAATTTGAAATAGTAAATGGGATTTCTGAAAAAGAATACCAAAAGAAACTACTTTCGATTGAGCCTCTTAACAAGCTTTTAAAAGAGTACCATCCTGAGGCTTTGAAAGAGGATATATATTTTTTAAATGAGTTTGTTCTTTGGGGATTGGTTCAATTCAAGAAACTAAGTAAAGTTGAATATTCGGAAGGAATTGAAATTCAAGATCCTTATGGAAACTATATTAAAAATATATAAATTGGGGGATTCTTGAAATTTTGAATAAAAATAGTCTTCCAGAAAAAATAAAATCTAATTTCCAATTTTCTTTTACAAGAGAACAAGAGAGAATAGTACAAGAAGTTTCTGAATTTGTCACTTCAATAAGTACTCGCAATATATTCTTGCTTAAAGGATATGCTGGTACAGGAAAAACAAGTTTAATTTCGTCGTTGGTCAATAGCCTTTCTTCTGTTGGAAAGAAATCTTCTCTTCTTGCTCCTACGGGAAGAGCTGCCAAAGTGCTTTCTAAATATTCTAAAAAAAGTGCATCTACTATCCATAGAAAGATCTACTGGATTAATAGTAATAAAAGTGGTAATACATATATAAAGCTAAAGGAAAATACCCATTCTAATACGATTTTTATTGTAGATGAAGCATCTATGATTCCAGAATCTTCCGACAAAGGGTTTGGGAATAGGTCACTTTTAGATGATTTAATTGAATATGTATATGACGGAATAGGATGTAAGCTTATTTTAATTGGTGATACAGCCCAATTGCCACCAGTAAATTTAGACATAAGTCCTGCTCTTAGCGAATCCTTTTTAAGTGAAAATTATTCTAAAGAAATTCTCTCGTTTAATTTGAGTGAAGTTGTTAGACAAGACAATTCCTCTACTATATTATTGAATGCAACAAATATTAGAACTCAAATTTCTAACTCTATTTTTAATATTCCAAAGTTTCAGGTTAGTGACGATGTTATTAGAATAGAATCTGGTGATGAACTGCAAGAATGCCTTGAGTCCAATTATAATCAAGGAGGCATCCCTAATACCATTGTTCTTTGTAGGTCAAATAAAAGAGCAAATATTTACAACCAACAAATTCGATCTAGAATCAGGTATTTGGAGGAAGAGATATCTACTGGAGATTTATTAATGGTGGTAAGAAATAACTACTTCTGGTTAGGTGAAAAGAACTCCTCAGAATTAATAGCCAATGGAGATATTATTGAAGTTCTTAGTGTCAATAAAATTTTAACTAAACATGGCTTTAACTTTGCAGATATCACTATAAGGCTAATTGATTTTTTGGAAGAAAAAGAAATAGATGTACTAGTAATGCTAGATACTATAAACCTAGAGACCTCTTCATTAAGTTATGAGGAATATCAAAAACTTTATCATGAGATTAGCAAGAAATACCAAGGAGATAGAAAAAAGATAAAGGAAGATAAATTTTTAAATGCGTTACAAGTGAAATTTTCTTATGCTATTACTTGTCATAAATCTCAAGGTGGGCAATGGGAAAATGTTTTTGTTGACCTTGGATATTTCAAAAATGAA
>CALKFX010000088.1 GCA_938084875.1 uncultured Flavobacteriales bacterium
AGGGACATGTGTGGCCTTAATTTCCCGAGAAAAAGAAATAAAAAAAATAAAAAATAAAAAAAATCTAAAATAAATTTTCACTTTATAAATTTAAGGAAAGAATTAGATATTAAAAATATCTTATGATAATAATTTCATAAGAAGCTAAAATAATTTATAATTTCCTTTAAAATAAACGTAGTTTTTAAGGAAAAGTTGAGTTTTTATAAATATTATGTGAAAAAACTATTTATTAATTTAAAAAACTGGATTATTTACTTGTTTTTTTTTGATTTTTAGATAACTCTTTACCAACAAATGTGCCCTCAATTATTTGTTGTTGAAAATCTTTCATTCCTCCTGGTGTATGAGGAACCATAACTGTGTTGTTATTTTCATTAGCACCAATTGCAGTTAGAGTATCGAAATATTGAGTCATTAAAACAAATTGCATGATTTCTTGAGGATCTACGTCCTGTAAAGCTTTCTGAAAATCTTCCACAGATTCTTTAAAACCTCTTACAATTTCTAACCTTTGGGCCGCAATTCCCTCACCAGATAACCTTTTAGAGTCAGCTTCTGCCTCAGCTCGTTTAACAATTCTAATTTTTTCACCCTCTGCTTCTTGAAAAGCCGCTTCTTTGTCTCTCATGGCAGCATTAATTTTATTCATAGATGCTTTTACCAATTCATCTGGGTTTATATCTGTAATAAGTGTTTTAACAATTTTATATCCATATTGACCCATCTGAGAAGAAATATTGTCTCTAACCGCCAATGCAATATCATCTTTTTTACCAAAAACATCATCCAACCCTAACTTTGGAACTTCAGCTCTTACTTCATCGAATATGTAGGAAGCAATTTGACCATGAGGATCATCTAACTCATAAAACGCTTCGTAAACTTTGCTATCTATTACCCTATACTGAACAGAAATTTTTAAAATAACAAATACATCGTCTAAAGTTTTGGTTTCTACATCTACATCCAGCTGCTGAATTCTTAAATTCTCTTTAGAAGCAATAACTTCTATAAAAGGAATTTTAAGTTTTAAACCAGGCTTCGAAATCCTATTAAATTTTCCTAGTCTTTGAATAACCCAAGACTGTCGTTCAGGGATTATCATAATAGATTTCAGAAATAAAAATATTGCTACAGAATATAAAAATATGTTGATGTATATCATAAATTAAATTTAAACATCAAATTAGTAAAAAGAATTAGAGTTTAATGACATTTTCAGAAATTTCTTTAAAACTATCTACGGATCCAAAACTAATTTTATCAATTACAATATTTGTTTCTGTAGTTACCTTACCTAAAGAGACGTAAGGAACTCCACTTAATTCTATTTCATTTTTAAAAAAATCTAATTGTTCACTTTTAACTGTAACCACTACTCTTCCCTGAGATTCTCCAAATAAAAATGCGTCTTTTCTAATTGTGTTTAGCGTAGAGATGTCAAATCCTAAATTAGAAGACATTGCCATTTCAACCAATGAAACAAATAACCCACCGTCTGCACAATCGTGTGCTGAATTAATTAGTTTTTTACGGATGATATTTGAAACACATTCATGAAGATTAAATTCTTCATCCAAATTAAAATATGGTGCTGGAGAAGCCTCTATTTTGTGGTATTTAACTAAGTATTCGGAAGATGCAATATCCTCAACTACTTTTCCAATTAAAAATATATGGTCAGATTTAGATTTAAAGTCTAAGCTCATTATATTTCTAACATCCTCCATTAGACCTATCATTCCTATGGTAGGAGTGGGAAAAACAGGTACTTCTTTTCCATTGACAATAGATTGGTTGTAAAAACTTACATTACCCCCTGTAACTGGTGTAGAAAACTTCTCACATGCTTTTGACATTCCTTTAATAGCACCCACAAATTGCCAATAGGATTCCGGATGATAAGGATTTCCAAAATTTAAACAGTTGGTAATAGCGGATGGTATCCCACCTGTTACAACAATATTTCTAGCAGCTTCAGAAACTGCAATTGCTGTCCCTTTCTCTGGATCTGCATGAACATATCTTGAATTACAGTCTACAGACATGGCTATACCTTTTGTAGTTCCTTTAACCAAAGCAACCCCAGCGTCAGATGGATGATTGGTAGAAACATTATTGGTCCCAACCATACTATCGTACTGCTCATAAATCCATTTTTTAGAAGCAATATTTGGTTGACTAAAAAGAAATTTACCAACCTCAACCAAATTATCTGGCTCTTTTACATCCTTAATATTAAACGCCTGGTATTTTTTAAAATACGAAGGTTCTTTGTATTCTCTTTGGTATTGCGGAGCTCCTCCTCCTAAAACTAAAGAAGACGGGGGCAGACTAGCTACACAATTACCATCTTTGTAAAATTCTAATAAATCACCTTCAATTACTTCTCCAATAAGTTCACAGTTTAAGTCCCACTTATCAAAAATTTCTTTTACTGTATTTTCCTTTCCTTTTTCAACTACCACAAGCATTCGTTCTTGAGATTCAGAAAGCAGTATTTCCCAATCTTTCATATCCGATTGTCTTGTTGGCACCTTATCTAAATCTATCTTCATTCCAACATTTCCAGCAGCACTCATCTCAGAGGAAGAACATGTTATTCCTGCAGCACCCATATCTTGCATACCTACTACTGCATCAGTCTTAGACAATTCTAAAGAAGCTTCTAATAATAATTTTTCTTGAAAAGGATCGCCTACTTGCACTGCTGGCAAATCATCCATAGAATCTTCAGTCATATCTTTAGATGCAAAGGCAGCTCCATGAATACCATCTTTTCCTGTAGAAGAACCAACTATAAATACTGGATTACCAACCCCAGAAGCAGTAGCTGAAATTAAATCATCAACACTCATTATACCTGCAGAAAATGC
>CALKFX010000089.1 GCA_938084875.1 uncultured Flavobacteriales bacterium
AACCCTTGAAATCACTAAGTAATTTGTCATGTTTTTTCAAATTTGGCGCAGAAAACTCTGCGCGTTTTTCGGGGGGGCGGGATTTTGAAAGCTGAAAAAGGTGTAGGCTATCTTATTGATAATGCAAAAGCTATTAGAGAATTACTTCCAAGCTATACTTCAAATCACGAATTTTTAGTTAAGCCCGTCAAATATGATTATGCTTCAATTGGAATTAATTATTTCCCATCTATTGGAATAAAAGCAAATAAACATATAAACAACAAAAATGAATTGGTATTGAAAATTAAGAACTTCCATTTAGATACTGTTTATTTAGTAGGATATTCTACTGATAGCAAAAATAATACTCTAGTTAAGTTTAAGGATTCTATTTTAATTACTCCATTTCAAACAAGAGAAGATGCTTCAGAAATAAAAATTAATGGAGATGCTGATTTTATATTTTTCAAACCCCAAAACACAAAAAAATTAGAGTTTATTAATATTGTAGAAAAGTAAATTTAATTATAGTTTTCTAGACACCTTTCTTACTGTGCTACTTTTAGGAGCAGATTGTTCTACCTTGGTTTTCAATTCACCTTTTCTAGTATTCTTTTTCTTTTCTGTTTTTGTATTATAAGAAGATTTAGAGTTCTTGGTCTTTTTAGACTTTTGATTTTTGTCAGAACTTCCTTTTGAATTATAGTTGGTTCTTTTTGGTGTATTGGACTGACTTGAAGATTCATTACTTTTTTCACTGCTAGATGAGACTGATTGTGCTCTATTTTCATCTTCTTCGTCAATAGGCTTTTCTTTCTTATCTCTTCCAAAGGTTAAATTAAGTCCAAAATGAATTTGACCATTTCTAACTTTTTTAGTATCAATATTAATACTAGAGGCTGCATCAGAAAGGAAGTTATCCCTTGGGTTTAGGGTTCCAAAAGCTAGAACATTGTCTGTTAAACAATAAATTTCAACTGGTCCAAGATTTAATGAAAGTCCAAAACCTACATTGGAGTAGCTTCGATTATATATAGAATAAGAAGCTGTAGCAGAAAGGAAATTACCAAGGTGATAATTGTATGCTATCCCCATTCCCCGTCTCCATCTATTTCTGACAAATGAAGAGTACAAACTCAAAGAAATAAAGTTATTGTGATCTACAATATATTCCATAGATGCATAAATTTTTGTTCGAAGAGCGGTACTATAACTTTCATTGGAGTATGAATAATTATTTTTTAAATCTTCTTCAATAGAATCTTCTAATACTTCTTTTAAAAAATCAACACTAGAACCATCTCCAAAAATTGAAATTGGATTACTAATTCCATCGTATTCATAGTTCCAAGCCTCAAGCTTTGAATTGGCAGTATAACTATTCCAATTGATAAATCCTAAATCTAAAACAGACGCTTCTAAAAGCAATTTATCACTTACATGATAATTGAATCCTAAATCTATTCCTAGTCCACGATTTTTTCTGTTAAATAAATAATTATTAATGTATCCTTCTGAAAAACCAGACTGCTGCATTGCTATAGAGTCGTTGGTATTCAATCCTCCAATTGCTGGGATGTCACCGTCTACCATTACTTGTGGCAAGCCCGAAGTTCTAAAATCAAAAGCCATATCAAATTTTAATGCATGTGTGTTTTGATCGGTTTCAATTCCCATATAGCTAACATCAGTAGTGAAATTTTCCATTCCGTAGAGGTACTTTAGTCTTGCCCCATAAGAAAATTTATGATGGACATCGTGCACCCAGTGAATGGCATATTCTCTCCAATGTGTAAAATCAAACCCAAGTCCATCCAAGGAAGCTCTTTTACCCAAAAGTCTATTACCATTTCCCTCCATGGCTAGAACAATCAAGTCTCTTGGATAATTAAAAGTGAAATCTAACTTTTCAGAAACATTAAAAGAAAAGAAGTTATTTCCTGCTTTAAAACCAACAAACATTAAATCTGTACTACCGTTAAGGATGAAAAAGTTTTCCGATGACATCTTTGCTATAGCATTGTCGACATCAGGCATCATAATACCATCGGCATTTTGATAAAATATATCTCCTATAGAAAAACCTGTGTTAAAGATAGATCCATAGACACTAGAAATAATAGGCAACCCTATATCTAACTTTGAATCTGGCATAGAAGCTGGATCAACCTGTGTAATTTGAGGTATAGAAGGCATATGATACAATATAAAGTCTTGCTGAGCATTGATTTTAGTCAAAAGAAAAACAAACGATATAAAAATAATTTTTCTCATTAAAACATTTTCCCCGAAATTAGTAATGCCATTGAAAATTGTAACTTGTAATCACTATAAATTTTTACGGATTGTTGGTTGTCAAAACCTGACGTGCCAGCTGTAACAAGAAGAATCACAAACTTGGTTTGGTTTAAATTATCTACGCAAGATTCATCGCAACCAAGCAATGTTACTTTTTGTTCTGATTCTTCAATAACCTTACCATTAGCATCCAAAGTAGCTGATTGAAGAACCAATTCGCCATCAGCAATAGAAGACAATAAATTCATATTACTATCTAACAACTCTAGAGTAAAATTAACCTCAACCGGCCAGCCATTGGTGGTAGAAAATTTAATTATAGCTGAATCAATATCAGTTTCTGAGCTAAATAACTCATCTACTTTAAAATCAAAGGGAATTGTATCTCCCATAATCCACCCCCCTGCGTATCCTTCTAAGGGCAGAG
>CALKFX010000090.1 GCA_938084875.1 uncultured Flavobacteriales bacterium
GTAATCCTCTTTCTAAGACAATTTCCGGTGGTCAAAGAAAAAGATTAAATATTGCCCTAGAGCTAATTAGAGAACCATCTATACTATTTGTTGATGAACCTACATCTGGACTTTCTTCCAATGATTCAGAGATTATAATGGATCTTTTAAAAGTTCTGGCTCTTAAAGGAAAATTAATTTTTGTAGTTATTCACCAACCTTCTTCAGAAATTTATAAAATGTTTGACCAATTGATTATCCTTGACGTCGGAGGTTATCCAATTTATAAAGGAGACCCTGTAGATGCAGTAGTTTACTTTAAGAAATTGATAAGTCATGTAAATGCAAATGAAAGCGAATGTGAAACTTGTGGAAATGTAAATCCAGAACAGATTTTTAACATCATCGACATGAAGGTGGTAGATGAATATGGAGAACTTACAGGGAATAGAAAAGTTTCTCCTCTTGAATGGAACAAACACTATCATAAACTAATTAATCCCAAACCCAACGAAAATATAAAACAAAAAATTCCGGATAGTATTTTTAAAATACCAAGTCTATTGAAACAATTTGGAATCTTTTTCATTAGGGATATAAAGTCGAAACTGACCAATACTCAGTATATGATCATTACCCTTTTTGAGGCGCCTTTACTTGCAGGTATTCTAGCATTTTTCATGAAGTATTTAGAAACTAATTATTTAAAACATGAATTGGAGTATACTTTCTACAACAGCGACAATCTTCCTCAATATCTCTTTATTTCAGTAATAGTTGCTTTATTTATAGGACTTACTACAAGTTCTGAAGAAATCATAGGCAATTTAAAAATACTCCAAAGAGAAAAGTTTCTAAATCTTAGTAAGGGCAGTTACTTGTTTTCAAAAATTGGAATCATGTTCTTAATATCCGCTATACAAACAGTATTTTATGTATTAGTTGGGAATTTCATTCTCGGTATTGATGGATTATTTTTCGCACATTGGATGATTCTTTTTTCAACCTCCTGTTTTGCCAATTTACTTGGCTTAAATATATCAGCAAGCTTTAACTCTGTAAAAGTCATTTATATATTAATTCCAATTTGTATCATTCCACAGCTTTTATTCAGTGGAATAATTGTTCCTTTTGACAAGCTTCACCCCTATTTTTCTTCAAAATCTGAAGTGCCAGCTATTGGAAATGTAATGGCATCTAGATGGGCTTACGAAGCATTGACCGTTGTACAGTTCAAGGACAATGAGTATGAAAAGCGGTTTTTTGAATTTGATAAAAAAATGTCGTTTGCTAATTGGAAAAAAGACCAATGGGAAAGTAATCTAGATTCCAAACTAACAAATTTCTATAGAATAACTCAGAAAGAAAATCCTCTACACACAGAATTAGACAAAATAAAAAGAGATGGACAAATTATAATTAATGAAGTTAGAAAAGAAATAAAAAATTTTAATTCATCAGATCTTTATAGTGATGAAGAAGTAGAAAAACTCTTGTTGACAATTAAAAACAATAACATGGAGAAGAAAGATTATTTAGCGCTTCATAATTATCTAACTAGTATCAGAGATTACTACATGAAACAATACAATACAGCTTCTAATTCAAAAGATGAAATTTTAATTCGTGAAACTGATCCAGATACTACTTTCATAAGAAAACTAAGAGCTTTTAAAAAACAAAAAGTAATTTCTTCAAAAGAATATAGATCTTTTAAAAATTTAATGTCTTATCTAAAAAAATACCAGTTCCAAAAATTTAAAAACAATTACAACAACCATAGTCTTGAAGATTTTGTTACTAACTCTAACTCTTTGACATACATTACTGAAGACGAAACTGGTCTTATCCAAAAAGCAGATCCTATTTATTTGGACCCTGTAGATCACAAATATTTTGGAGCTCATTTTTATGCTCCATCTAAATATTTTTTAGATTATAAATTGGATACTTTCAGTGCCAATCTTATTGTTATTTGGCTAATGACACTAGTTCTTACTATCACACTTTATTTTGATGTACTTAGAAAGATTTTAGAGATGAAATCTTCTAAAAGATAATTCTTTTATAGAAGACTTTTGAGTCCTGTTTTATTTTCAGAATGTAAAGTCCTTTTTTTAATATCTGAATCTCATTATTGTAATTACTAGTTTCATACTGTACTAATTCTCCAGAGATATTAAAAAGACTGTATTCATATGGCACTTTTACTCCTTGAATCTTTACTATTCCATCAGGGGTTGGATTGGGAAATACATTTATTAAAGAAGGCTGTACTTGGCTGATATTTGAAGATGGATCGTTATCAATATACAAGTTGTCAATTCCTGCCTCTACTAAATGATCCACTCCAGAATCCCAGTCTGCAGTAGTTATTTCAATTTTAAAACTACTAAGATTTATAGTATTTGGTATTTCTAGAGAAAGCTTATACCAGTTCTTTGGATTATCACTTTGAATAAAAAATAAATTTTCTTTATTAACTCCATCATTTACATCTATAAAAAGAGTATCATCAGATGTAGTACCTCCTAAAAAATTTCTCCACCATAGATTGCAGTGTAAGTAGTTGGTTTGATTTGAATCCAGCGAAATAGTTGGAGATACTAATTGTACATACCCTAAATCAACATCGTCTGCTGATGGAGAGGTACCCAAATTACCAGTTATAAAAGCCATATTTCCACAATCCTCACTATCAAAAGCTGGGCTACACGTATCTGTAGTATTATAGATAGTAACTGTAGGTATATCTCTTTCCCATAATCCAGATGCTGCAGATGAATTTACTGTCCAACCCATATCGACATTAAATCTATCACTATATCCCTGCTCAAGAGAAATTATAAATGGAGTATTGTCGTTAATGATATCAAATGATTCCACGCAAAAGTCTTTGTAGCTCCATAAACCTGCATAAATATTGTAAGATCCAGGAATTAAGTTGTTAATGGTAAATAAACCATTTTGGTCTGTAGTTCCGCTGTAAGTAAAATCATCATTAGTGATAATAAAATCAACTCCTGAAAGCGAAGAATTAAGAGCTGAACTTTTACTTTCAATATTTAAATTTAGTGGGGTTAAAGAATACATTACTAAATTCAAAATTGTAGTAGAATCATTTTGAAGAACTACCTGATTTATAGTGTCTGACTGGTATAAAGGATGTGAAAAAACAACACTATAAGTGCCTGCATTTAGTGTTCCAAGCTTAAATTCTCCCCCAACATTAGAAAGAGTATTGTTGTTGCTATTTAGTATTTCTACAGTTACTCCGCTTAATGATGTATTGCTAGATGCATCGGTAATTATTCCTTCCAGATAAGCCGCTCTTTTATAATCTGGATCTAAAACAAAAAAACCATTTTCAATATCTGAAGCTATTATAATTCCACTTGGCAGGTAAGGATAAACTCCCCAACAGCCATTAGAACCTGGACCAGAAAAGTTAGGAGATGTATCAAAATGACCAACATTAACTATATTTCCTTTACTCTGTACATCAAATATTTGAATTCCGGTGGTATAATAAGAATTCACTATATAATCGTTAATATAAAATGCATTGTGGGGCATTATATTATTTCCTGGCTCAGCTTGAATTTTATCGGTGAGATCAATATTATTTAAATCAGTAATATTAAATTCTGAAAGGTGTCCACCATTATCTTCTTCTGTAGTGTAAATATAATTTCCGTCATCTGAAGACCAAATATTATGAGAATAAAATCCAACCGTTGGATTTTGAGCTAATAAAACTGGAGTGGAAGGATTTGATACATCCCAAACAGAAAATAGAGA
>CALKFX010000091.1 GCA_938084875.1 uncultured Flavobacteriales bacterium
TCATATAAATTCTCATCCTATAAATGGACTTGGAAATTCAATAAATGGACTTAATAGCAACAATTATCCCCTTACTGGCCTAAACCCTTATACAACATATGATTTTTATGTTCAAGCTGTTTGTGGAGCAAATAGCAACTCTATTTGGTCTGGACCTTTTACTTTCACAACCTTGGTTATTCCAGGAACCTGTGGAGCCTATATGGTAGAGCTTTACGATTCTTATGGGGATGGATGGAATGGTGGATATCTAGAAATAATTTTAAACGGAACAATTATTGATTCTAATGTTACAATTCAAAATGGTTTTGGACCTGAAAGTACACCTATTCCAATAGATTCTGGTGATATACTAGATATTGTTTATTATCCAGACCAATGGCCAGAAGAAAATTCATATACTGTTTATGACCAATCTGGAAATATTATTGTGAATCAAACCAACGTTCAACCAATGAACAATGGACCACTGAGTACTTATGGAATACAAGCTTGTGTTTCCTGTGGTTCACCTATAAGTTTATATGCTTCTGCTATTTCTACAAGTAATGCAGATTTGTCTTGGGTTTCAGGGGGAGGTGGAGGTAATTCTTGGAATTTAGAGTGGGGAATAAGTGGTTTTTCTCCAAATTCTGGAACTATGATTAATAACTTAAATTCCAATTCTTATTCAATGACTTCTTTAAGCCCTGGTACAGCTTATGATTTTTTTGTACAAGAAGTCTGTGGAGCAAACGATGTTAGTTCTTGGTCTGGTCCCTATACTTTTACTACCAATGCCTTAACCATTGCAGGTAGTTGTGGTATTTTTCAAATTGCGTTACTTGACAGCTACGGCGATGGTTGGAATGGAGGCTACTTAGACATAGAAGTTAATTACACTATTACCCAAACAGTTACTTTACAAACTGGTTCTGGCCCGGAATATTTCGATATTTCTGTAGATTCTGGAGATGTAATAAATGTTATTTACTCACCAGGAAATTGGGAAGACGAAAATTCTTATGAGATTTACAATGAGCTAGGATTAATGGTCGCATCAGAAGCAGGTTCTAATGGAAATGGCCCAGCAGATACTTACGGACTTATTAGCTGTCAGTCAGCTGGAAGCGGCACAATTAATGCACCGTGTGGATGGTTTATTCTTGAAACTTATGATTCCTTATCTGATGGATGGAACGGATCCTATATCTCCATCGATTTGAATGGGATTTCTTCCCATAATTTAACTATGTACAGTGGAAGTAACACTCAGATAGTTCCATTTATGGTAGATTCTAATACAATTATTGATATTTCTTACCATGAAAATGGAGCAAACGATCAAGAACAAAATGGCTATAAATTAATGGATAACTTGGGAAATACAGTAGCATATGAACTAGGTTCTGTAAATAATGGACCATCAAATACCAATGGGATTTCTGTGTGTCAATCTACTACTAGTACGGAAATTATAAGTTTTAATGAAATTTCAATTTATCCAAACCCAGCGAATAATTTGGTTAATATAAATTCACAAGAACTAATTAGTAAAATTACAATTACCAATATTCTTGGAGAAGTTGTATTTGAAAAACAACCTAAAAAAAGCTTTTTAATTATCGATGTTTCTAGCTTTTCGAGTAATCTTTATACAATAAAAGTCATGTATGAAAAAAGTCAAATAATAGAAAAGCTACTTATCCAACATTAGATTTATCCTTATTGGATATAAATATTGTATCTCTTTTTAAACTCCGGAATATCCTTTTTTAGTTTTTTACAATGGTTTTTAGCTTTTAGGGTGCCTTGATTAATTGCTTTATTGATGTAAAAATTACTTTTTTCAAAGTCTTCTGTCCAAAAATACGCATCTGCTAGATTTGCACTTATTAGCCCAGATATTTTGGTATTTATTCTTGCTTTTTTATCTGTTAAATCACTTTCTTTCAGTTCCTGTTCCCAAATATTGATTGCTTTATTAAGTTGAGTTTTAGCTCTAGATTTATTTCTATCTAAACCAACTTGTCCATATCCTGATTCTGCATAATTATATGCAGATAGTAATTTTTCATAATTATAATCCTGAAATTTTTTAACAATATACACTTCGGTATTCTCTCTTTTTTTAGGATAACCAATCTCAGAATCTAGTACTGAAGAAATATTGTTAATGGCATTATTCCATAGTTTTCTTTGAAGATTTATCCAGATATCTTTGTTGCTTTCTCCAATATTCATTTTCCATATTTCGAAATCGTATTCAGTTTTACCTTTGAATACAACATGATTTGCTATTTTATTGTGGTATTGCTTTTGGTGCAATAGCTCTCCACCTATAAATGTTTTTATAACTATTGGCATCTTATATCTTGCAGTAACTAAATAAGATTTTCCTTGGTTGGTATACTTTCCTTTTATAGAAAGCACATCCAACCCAAAATTGTCTATTTCTATTCTAACTCCACTATTTCCTTCTCTAAATCCTGCAATTTTTATTGATTTATTGCTCATTAATTCACCTAGAGACTTAGACAAAACTGGAGGGAATAAAAAATAAGATTCTGGGTATTCAGGATAAATTGGTTCAGTTGGTTTTGCTCTGTTTATACCTTTTGCCATATTTTGTTTCCAAACACTTAGGCTGTCCAAATAATTTCTTTTGATAGTGTTTTTTAGTGTTTCCCAAGTTTTAATTTTTATTTGTTGTTCTGCTTCTGCAGAGTCAACTTTAAATTGATAAATAGACAACTGTTGGTTGTTTTTTTCTAAATAAGAGTCTTTATAGATAGTAAAAAATGTAGAAATAGATTCGTCGACTTTTTGCTTAGGCAGTTGTATATAATTAATAGATATTTTATTGTCTTTAATATTTTGGGAGAAGAAATAATTACCAAAAATTAATCCTGATAAGAGTAAAAAGTATTTCATGAGTTCTTTTTATGGCATTTGAAAGCGGTTCTAATAATTGAGTTTCGCCTTATTAAGTTATAAAATTTAGACTTTTATCCCAAATACTAGATAATTATCTACATATTCAGATTACATCACTAATTAAAAATTTTAATAACTTTTATTAGAAGCCATAACTTATTCTAAATGCAATAATATTATCTATATAAGATTGATTTGCAAAACAAATAAATGGTGAAAATTTCCATTTATTATTTTTTGTAATAAAATCTAACCCAGTAGAAATTCTACTATTAGAATTAATACCTTCAGAATAATATTTAAATGTTGAATTATATCCTACATGCCTGTAAGATACTCCTGCACTAGCAATTATAAATGGCTGAATTCT
>CALKFX010000092.1 GCA_938084875.1 uncultured Flavobacteriales bacterium
GTGGAGTTAGCTACTTTTGGTTGGATAGTTTATATATAAATCGTCCAAATGTTTCAAATCCACTTGCTTTTCCAAATGACGATATAGAATTTGTTGTAGAAGTAACCGATAGCAATGGCTGTATAGGATATGATACTTTACTAGTATCTATATTTCTTGCCAATACTTCCAATGATACAGTAATATGTAAAGGAGATTCTTTTCAACCAATTATATATGGAGATTTACCATCATCCATAAGTTGGTCTCCAACTGTTGGAGTTTCTAATCCTAATATTGGTAATCCAAGTTTATCTCCAAATTCAACTACTTCCTATATAGTAAATCTATCAAATACAATTGGGTGTGTTTTAGTTGACACCTTAAATGTTGAAATTCCTGAAATTGAGGCTACTTTTGATACAGTTATAGAACCTGGCTGTGAAGGAATAGAGATAACTTATTATAATACTTCAGAAATAGAACTTGATTTTTATTGGATGTTTAGTGATTTGGATAGTTCAATAAATAATGAGGTAGTCAAAATATTTACTTTCGGTTCTGATTATTCTGGAACTTTATTTGTCCAGGATACCAACGGATGTACTGAAAGCTTAACTTACAGTGGGTATGCATTGACATTTGATGATTATTTTACCATAAGCGATCCAAATGTTTTTACCCCAAATGGAGATAATATGAATGATGAGTTCATTATTGAAATTCCTGAAAAAGTAGAAAATTGTGCTGAGTTAACCATCTACAATAGATGGGGGCAAATACTGTATTTTTCTACTGGAAATAATTTGAAATGGGATGGTAGAAACAATGTAGGTAGTGAAACACCTGCTGGTACTTATTTTTATACTCTTTCGATTAAGGACAAAAAATTTGAAGGCAATCTTAATTTACTTAGATAGAAAAAATTTGTAATAATCAATAAAATCACTCTTTGGCCTTCAATTAATAATCTTATGCGTTTTTTTTTGAAATTTAAAATATTTTCAGGTGTTTTATTTTCTATTTTAATAAGTTCACCAATAATGGGACAAAGTGAATATAAAATTTTTGGACATAGGGGATGCAGAGGTATTTATCCAGAAAATACAATTGAAGGTTTTAAAAAAGCAATTGCATTTGGAGTAGACGGGATTGAGCTAGATGTAGTTGTAAATAAAAACCAAGAATTAGTAATTTCCCACGAATCCTACATTGATACTAGCTATTGCTTGACTAACAAATTTAATAATGAAAATCTAAATATTTATAAAATGAGTATTTCTGAAATTCAAGAAATAGACTGTGGGAGTAAGTTTTTAAAGGAGTTTCCAAAACAATTTAAAGTAAAAGAAAAAAAACCAACTTATAAAGAATTTAAAAAAGAGTTAATGGATTATCAAGGAGATATTCTATTTGAAATTAAATGCGATTATGATTTAGTAAATGAATATTTTCCTGACTATGAAAAATATGCAAAGATAATATTTGGAGAAACTAGATATAGTAGACATTTTGATAATATACATTTTATGTCCTTTGACTATAGAATACTTAATGAGCTATTTAAAATAATGCCAAACTCAAAATACATATATCTTTCAAGCAATAAAGAGTTTGAACAGGAAATGAAATTACTAAACTTTGAGCCATTTGGAGTTGGAATAGACTTTAATATAATAAGTCAAAAAACTATAGACTTAGTTCATGATAAAAAACAGTTTATCTACGGATGGACAATAAACGATGAAGAAAATTCAAAATCACTAACTTCAATGGGACTTGATGGAGTGATTACAGACTATCCCAATATAATTAAGAGGTAACTTCTACCAATTCTTGATTTGATACATATAGCAAGAATGCCGAAACCTTGTTAAATCCGCACAAGTTTATATTGGACAAATAGTTACTAACTTGGTTAATATCGTTCTCCCCTTTTGAAGTTTTATAATCAATTATTATTGCATGATTATCTTTAATAATTAATCTATCTAACCTTAAAATTTCACTGTCTGAAGATCTAAATTCTCTTTCATTGTAAATAATTTGATTGGGGTCATAGATAAAGCTTAAGGTCTTGTTTTTCTGAAGTTCATTTAGAATAGTTTTGGTTTTATCTATGTAACTCTTATCTAGGTTTGGTTGCGTTGATAAACTATTTAAATAATCAAATCCATCTGAAAAGTTGGAGTAAACTTTACTAATAACATTGTGAAAAAAAGTTCCAAAATTCTCCCTTGAAGAAAAATTTAGATGGCCATGAATATTATTGTAATAATTATTATCATTATCAAAAATCAAATTATAAGGCTTACTTACAGACTCAACTTGAGAATCAAGTTCACTCACTTTTGCTTTTTGATTTGAAATTATAAGTTGTTTATTTTCTTCATTATAAGAAAGATGATCTTTTATTGTTGACGCTAATAAATTGGGCAAATTCACTTTCTTATCTGAATTTTCAAAAGAAACATAAAGTTGATCTATTGCTCTAGTAAAAGCAACGTAATATAAATTTAAAGTGTCCAATAAAACTTCTTTTTCTTCAATTTCATAAACCAACTTTTTATCAAGATGTGATAGACTTCTATTAGACATCTCCCCTATGTATAAATCAATATTTCTATCCTCTAAATTGACATTTTCAACCCAAGTATATGGAATATCTACATTGCTTTTCGAACCCCAATTAGTAAAAGGAACGATTACAACAGGAAATTCTAAGCCTTTAGATTTATGAACTGTTAAAATTTGTATCGCATTTTTTGGAGCATTTTCTACAGATAATTTACTAGCTTTCTGATGAAAATAATCTAAAAGCTGTACCATAGAAAAGTTTTCTTTTAAAATAAGGTTGTTGGATAAATTCATAAAAAAATCTACAAAAGGATCGTTTGGATTTAGATGTAAAATATTCAACACAAAGCTTAACTTTTCAAAGTCAAAAAAGTTGGAATAGTATTCAAATTCAAAAACCTTAATATTAGTCATCACCATTTCCA
>CALKFX010000093.1 GCA_938084875.1 uncultured Flavobacteriales bacterium
TAAGGTGGAATAACGATACTTTAAAAAATTTCCAGAAATCTTATGTAGAGAATTTTATTACTAAAGAGTTAAATACTTTCTATTCCAACGATAATAAAGTCCTAATTTTTAATAATTAGATAGTGGGGAAATCCAAAAAAAATCGTGTAAATGTAGTTTATTCAACGAATCCTCATTTTGATTTTGAGGACTCTTCTGATGATGAAATATCCATTCCCTTTAATGAACAAAAATTATATGTTTCTATTGATAGAAAAAATAGAGGAGGAAAGTCAGTTACTTTAATTGAAGAATTTAGAGGATCTGATGAAGACGCCAAAGATTTGGCCAAAAAATTAAAACAACTTTGTGGTGTCGGAGGTGGATATAAAAATAAAGAAATCTATGTTCAAGGAAATCAAAGAGATAAAGTTTCTAATTTTTTAGAAAAGCTAGGTGCTTCAGTCAAATTTAAGGGAGGTTAATTTGGTGTTTCCTTTTTTTTAATTTATCTTTGACT
The DNA here is from genome assembly GCA_938084875.1 of uncultured Flavobacteriales bacterium. GTDB lineage: Bacteria > Bacteroidota > Bacteroidia > Flavobacteriales_D > Parvicellaceae > MED-G20. The sequence continues at coordinate 500 of CALKFX010000093.1, forward strand.
AAACGGTCAGTCAAAAATGTGTCCAAAGACAGTTATTCAAAACAAAAAAATAAGAGAAGAGAAGAAAGATCTTATCTTAAGAACTGCTTTAATAGTATTTGCCCAAGAAGGATACCATGCCAGTTCTGTTAATAAGATAGCGGATAAGGCAAATATTTCCAAAGGACTTTTGTATACATATTTTGAAAGTAAAGAAGACTTATTAAATAATATAGTTACCAATATTATGGATAGGTATATGGAAAAATATCCACCAATTGATTCCATCCCAAATGAATGTCATATTGAATATTTTATCGACCAATCATTTGAATTTATTTTAGAAGATAAAGCTAGAGCAAAACTTTTATTTTCTTTGACATCTCAATCTATGGTAATGGATGTGATGACTAAAATAGCCATACAAAAAGCCGAGCCTTTTATGAATAATGTTATGAAGTTTTTTGAAATTAAAAAATACGATGACCCAGAAGGAATGATGCATTATTTTTTTTCAACCCTAGAAGGAGTTCAATTGCACGTAACTTTTAATCCTCTATACCCAATTGACAAAGTGAAAAAGATTCTAAAAAAACAATTTTTAAAATAATGAAAAAAATAAATTTTATAATATTATTATTCTGTTCTATTAATATATTTAGTCAAACAGCAGTTGAAGTTATCGAAAAAGCAGATGCTAAATTAAGAGGCGAGTCTTCTTATTCTGAAATATCTATAACTATAGTTAGACCAAAATGGCAAAAGACCATGACTATGAAAAGCTGGTCAGAAGGAACTGATTATTCAGTTTCTTTAGTTACAAGTCCTGCCAAAGAAAAAGGTTCTGTTTTTTTAAAAAGAAAAAATGAAGTTTGGAATTACTTACCTTCTTTGGAAAGAACTATAAAACTTCCACCATCCATGATGACTCAAAGCTTTATGGGTACAGATTTAACCAACGATGATTTAGTCAAACAATCTTCTATGGTAGTAGATTATTCACACAAAATTATTGAAGAAGATGTAGTGGAGGGTTTGAACTGTTGGAAATTAGAACTATTACCCAATGAAGAAGCTACCGTTGTTTGGGGTAAATTAATTGTTTGGATAGATAAATCAGATTTTATGCAGCTTAAAGTGGAGTTTTATGATGAAGATGAAGAGCTAGTTAATTTAATGAATGGATACAATTTTAAAATGTTTGGCAATAAAAAACTTCCTTCTAAAATTGAATTTATTCCTTTGGAGAATGAAGGTAATAAAACAGTAATTGAATACAATTCTTGGGAATTTGATAAGGAAATACCTTCCAATTATTTTACAACACAATATGTATCAAGATTAAAATAGATGATGTTAATTAAACTCGCTTGGCGAAATATTTGGCGCAACAAAAAAAGAAGTATAATAACTATTACAGCAATTGTGATTGCTGTGTTTTTAGCCGTTGTAATGCGTTCTTTGCAATTGGGAATGTATGACAATATGATTCAAAACATTGTTGGCTCTTACTCTGGCCATATTCAAATTCATTCTAATGGATATTGGGAAGAACAAACCATAGACAATGCTTTTGAATATAACGATTCATTAATTGAGAAAATTGAAATCAATCAAGAGGTTGACCACACTACCAAAAGAATACAAAGCGGATGCTTATCTTCCTGTAAAGATTTATCAAAATTTGTTTTTGTTAATGGAATAGAACCAGACAAAGAACAATTAATGACCGATTGGAATAAAAGATTAGTAGATGGGGAATTATTGACTAAAAATTCCAGTTCTGTAAATATTGGAAAAGGAATTGCCAAATATTACAATTTGAAAGTTGGAGATACTTTAATTTTTATTGGTCAAGGATATCATGGAATGCAAGCGGTGGGAGCATTTCCTGTTTGTGGAATTTTAGACATGAAAAATCCTAACTTAAATAATGTAAGTGTATTCATGTCGCTTCCTACTGCTCAAGATTTTCTATCGGCAAATAATTTAATGACACATTTAGTCATTAATAAAAAAGAATATAGCGATGAACAAAATATTGTCTCTTCTTTGAGTGAGAATTTAAATGAGGAATATGAAATTATGACTTGGCAAGAAATGATGCCAGAAATCCAGCAGGTTATTCAAGCCGATAGTGCAGGTGGTCTTGTGATGATTTTTATTTTATACATGATTATAACCTTTGGAATTTTTGGAACTGTACTAATGATGACTCAAGAGAGAAAATATGAATTTGGCGTAGTAGTTTCTATTGGCATGAAAAAAATTAAATTAATGATATCTATGGTTTATGAAACTATTTTTTTAACCTCAATTGGTGTTCTTACTGGAGTTGTCTTATCTAGGCCACTTGTTATTCATTTTCATAATAATCCTTTAGAATTTCCAGAAGAACAAGCTGAAATGATGGAAAATCAAGGATTTGAGGCTATTATTCCATTTATGAGTTCTTACGATATTCCAATTACCCATGGGTTAATTATATTTTTTATTTCATTATTCATTTGCATCTATCCTATTATTACAATTTATAAGTTGAACCCTGTTAAAGCCATGAAAAGATAATATGAAAACAGTAATAAAAATAGCATGGAGAAATATTTGGCGAAATAAGCTGAGGAGTTTAACAGTGATTGTTTCTATGGTTTTAGGTCTTTTTTCTGGTCTTTTTGCTGTTTCTATGATGTTGGGGTTAAATGATCAGAGAATGAATAGTGCTGTGGATTCCTATCTTTCCCACATTCAAATTCATCATCCATCTTTTATCGAGAATTTTGATATAAAGCATACTGTTAAAAACTTTGATTCTCTCAAAATTTCAATTAGAAATGATAAAAGTGTTAAGGCATTTAGTTCAAGAACAATTATCTCTGGAATGGCATCTACAGCCCATGGCTCAGCTGGAATTCGTCTAATTGGAATTGATCCCACTTCAGAATCAAAAGTTACTAATGTGCATACCAGCATGGTTAAGGGAACCTACTTTAATAGTATTAAGAGTAAACCAGCTTTAATTGGTAAAAAATTAGCAGAGAAATTGCAATTAGATATTAAAAAGAAAATCTATCTAACATTTGTGGATGAAAATGGGGACCAGCAACGAATCAAACTAAAAGTAGAGGGTATTTTTAAAACAGCTAGTACCTTATTTGACCGTACCAATATCTACATGAAAAGAGAAGACTTACAAAAAATATTAGCTAACAATTCTGCCATTCACGAAATTGGAATTATTTGTGAAGATTTAAATATAGTGGATAGTAAAGTAGATGGTTTGAGCAAAAGCTTTCCCAATAACAAGGTAGAATCTTGGGCTAAAATAGCTCCGGAGTTGGGTTATGCTCAAAAAATGATGGGCAGCATCATCTATATTTTTATGGGTATTATATTGATTGCATTGTCCTTTGGAATTATTAATACCATGCTTATGGCAGTATTGGAAAGAAAAAAAGAGTTGGGGATGTTAATGTCTGTGGGACTTAATAAAAGAAAAGTTTTTTTCATGGTAGTTTTTGAAACACTATTTATTTCTTTAGTTGCAGCTCCAATAGGCATATTTTTATCCTATTCTTTCATCTCTTATTTTGGAACACATGGTATAGATCTATCTTCTGTAGGGGAAGGATTAGAGGAACTAGGGATTGGAACAAGAGTCTTTACCAAATTATCTTTTGATAATTATATAAACATTACCATTTTGACCTTGATGGTAACTTTTTTCTCATCCTTAATTCCTGCAAGAAGAGCTTTGAAGTTAAATCCTGCAGAAGCAGTTAGAGCACTATAAAAACTAAAAATATGAATGTAATTGAAACCAATAATTTAATTAAAATATACCAACAAGGAGATATTGAAGTAAAGGCTCTAAATGATGTGTCTATTAATTTTCAGCAAGGGGAGTTTACTGCAATAGTTGGTCCTTCCGGCTCTGGAAAAACCACATTTTTAAATTCTATTGGTGGACTAGACACGCCAACATCAGGAAAAGTAGTCATTAACGATACCGATATTACCAACCTTAAATCCAATGAACTTATAGATTTCAGATTGCGCAACATAGGTTTTGTTTTTCAGGCTTATAATTTAATACCTGTTTTGACAGCAAAGGAAAATGTAGAGTTTATAATGTTAATGCAAGGAGATTCTGCAAGCGAGAGAAAATCTAGAGCAGAGGAACTTTTAAGTGCAGTTGGTTTGTCAGATCAAATAAATAGACGACCAGGACAATTATCGGGTGGTCAACAGCAAAGAGTAGCAGTTGCTAGAGCACTGGCCTCAAAACCAAAATTTGTACTAGCAGATGAACCTACTGCTAATTTAGATTCTACATCTACCTCTAACCTTTTAGATATTATGCATAGGCTAAACAAGGAAGAGAATATGACTTTTATATTTTCTACGCACGACCAAAGAGTTATAGATAGAGCAAAACGAATAATTACTTTAGAGGACGGGAAAATTCTTTCTGACAAAAAGCAATAAAATGAGAATTTATTTTTTATGCTTTCTATTATTTTCTTTTAGTTTTTCATTTTTTTCTCAAGAAAATAATAAAAATAAGTGGAAGGAAAAAGTTGAGCTTTCTGGTTTTGTAAAGTATATGAATACCGCATCAGTTGTAGATTTGGATTCTTTAATTACAGACAATCTAATTCACAATAGAATAAGATTCAAAGCATATCTAAGCGATAAAATAACTACTGTTATTGAAATGCGAAATAGAATATTTTATGGGGAAGCAACCCGCTTAAATCCTAGCTTAGGTAAACAATTAGAAAAAGACAATGGTCAAGTAGATTTGTCTTTTGTTTCCATGGATAGAAATCCATTAGTCATTCATTCAATTTTAGACAGAGCATATATGAGATACAGTGAAGACAATTGGGAGCTAACTGTTGGTAGACAAAGAATTAATTGGGGAGTTAATTTGGCTTTTAATCCCAACGATTTATTTAATGCTTATAGTTTAGTTGATTTTGATTACCAAGAAAGACCAGGAGTGGATGCAGTTAGATTTCAATATTATGGAGACGATATGTCTAGTTTTGAAGGAGCTGTTCAAATTGGAAATTCCTTGGATAGTTCTGTAATAGCTGGATTATGGAAATTCAATAAATGGAAGTACGATTTTCAATTTCTTGCCGCCAACTATTTTAAAGATATTGCTATTGGAACTGCATGGGCTGGTAATATTAAAAAAGCAGGATTTAAAACTGAAGTATCTTATTTTCAACCCAAATCTAAATTTTTTGAAAGTAA
>CALKFX010000094.1 GCA_938084875.1 uncultured Flavobacteriales bacterium
CTCTAGACACCACTGGGGAACAGATATAGATTTAAATAATTTAGAAAATAGTTATTTTGAAAAAGGAGAGGGAAAAAAAATATTCGATTGGTTGGTTGCAAATGCTTTTAAATATGGTTTTCACATGACTTACGACAACCAAGAAGTGACCAAAAGAACTGGATATAAAATGGAAAAATGGCATTGGTCTTATATGCCAATATCAGAGCAATTTTTAATTCAATTCAATGATTATGTTAATTGTGAGAATATTTCTTCTTTTGAAGGATCTAAGTTTGCCTGTCATCCAAAGGTGGATGTAATTAAGAACTTTGTTAACGGAATAAATACTGATTTTAAAAAATATTGAATGTTACTAAATAGAATATGGGTTGCTTTAATTACCATAGCTATGGTAATGGCTTGTGGAAAAGCATTTATTTTTCATGATTTTGATATTTTCAAACTCTTGGTAGAAAATCTTTTTGAAAGTGTAAAAAATGGTTTTGAAATGGTTATTTACCTCACTGGTGCTCTTTGCCTATGGATGGGGGTGATGAACATCGGAGAACAAGCAGGAATTGTTTCTTCTCTATCTTGGTTTGTTTCTCCTCTTTTTTCTAGATTGTTTCCTGAAATTCCAAAAGGACATCCAGCTTCAGGTGCTATAATGTTGAATTATAGTGCCAATATGTTAGGGTTAGACAATGCTGCAACTCCCATAGGTCTAAAAGCTATAAAACTCTTACAAGATTTAAACCCATCTAAAGATACTGCTAGCAATGCTCAAATTATGTTTTTAGTTTTAAATACCTCTGGTTTAACCATTATCCCTGTAAGTATTATTGGCTATCGTGCAATGGCAGACGGAGCAACTGACCCAACTATAGTTTTTTTACCAATTTTATTTGCTACTTTTTTTGCAACTTTAACAGGCTTAATTTTAGTCGCAATCAAACAAAAAATTAACCTTTTTGATAGAGTTATTTTTGCCTATATTGGAGGACTAAGTTTTCTTATTTTTGGCTTACTTTCTTGGTGTATTTATTCTCCAGATTCTGTTAATTTCATATCTTCTTTTGTGGGTAATTTCATATTGCTTATTACCATTACTGGTTTTGTGATTTATGGTTTTGTAAAAAAAATCAATGTTTATGAAAGCTTTGTAGAAGGAGCAAAAAGTGGATTTGATATTGCACTAAGTATTCTGCCTTATGTTATTGCTATTCTTGCGGCTGTTTCTCTTTTTAGAACCTCAGGTGCAATGCAATCTTTATTTAGTGGAATTGAGTATGTCTTGGTATTTGTTGGGGTAAATTCTTTAGAGTTTATAGATTCTCTCCCCGTTGCTTTCATGAAACCTTTTAGCGGACCTGCTGCAAGAGCATTAATGCTAGAAATTTTTCAAACCAATGGTGTTGAGTCTTTTGTTGGAAGGCTTGCATCAACTTTTCAAGGTTGCTCTGATACAACCTTTTATATTTTAGCAGTTTATTTTGGTTCTGTAAAAATTAAAAAAATTCGCTACGCCGCTTCAGTAGGATTAATCGCTGATTTTGTAGGTATTGTTTCCTCCATTTTCCTAGCTTATATATTTTACACCTAGTATTCCAACAATTATTTTCTTCCAATTATAACAAAGAAACCTATATTTGAAAAAAATTTAAATTGAATCAACAAAGAGAAAAATATTTTGAACTTTTATCCAAGTTAAGTAATAGTATCCCTTTGCTTGTTTTTATTACAACATTTGTTTTTATAACAATGCTGTCTTGTTCTGATTACAATAAAATCTTAAAAGGAACTGATTATAATTTAAAGTATGAAAAAGCTTTAGAGTACTATGAAAATAACCAGTGTTACAAATCCTTGCCACTTTTAGAAGAATTAATGTCTTATTTTAGAATGACTAGCAAAGGAGAAGATGTATATTATTACTATGCTAAAAATCAATATTGCATGGGGGACTACTATCTTGCTGGGTATTATTTCAAAAGATTTGTAAAAAATTTTCCTCAAAGTTCAAGAGTGGAAGAATGTGCTTTTAATTCTGCTATATGCCTTATGAAGAACTCTCCAGATTATTATTTAGACCAATCTGAAAGTTATAAAGCGATTGATGAATTTCAATTATTTATGAGTAAATATCCCAATAGCTATTTATTAGATAGTTGCAATAAAATGGTTAGTGATTTAAGAAACAGGTTAGAATTAAAAAGTTTTGAAAAGGGAAAACTCTATTACAAAATGGAAAAATACAGGTCTGCTACCATTGCCTTAAACACTACAATTACTGAATTTCCAAATACCAATTTTAAGGAAGAAATACTCTTTTTAATATTGAAATCTAATTATTTATATGCATCAAACAGTGTAGATTCAAAAAAAATTGAAAGATTTGAAGAAACTATTAAATCTTATTATACTTTTGTGGATTCTTATAAAAACAGTAAGTTTGCACGAGAATCGGAAAGCTTTTACTTATCGAGCTTGAAGGAACTAGAAAAACTCAAAATTTAACCAATGGCATATAAAGATAGCACAGCAGAGAGAACTACAATTACAAGAAACCTTAGAGAATTAGAGGCTGAAACCAGTAATATATACGAAACAATCACTGTTTTATCAAAAAGATCTAACCAGATTAATGTTGAAATGAAAGAAGAGCTTAATCAGAAACTAGACGAGTTTGCTACTTCAACTGATAATCTTGAGGAAATATTTGAAAATAGAGAGCAAATCGAAGTTTCAAGATACTACGAAAGGTTGCCTAAATCTGGAGCTATTGCCATTCAGGAACTAGAAAATGACAAAATATTTTGGAAATCTCCTGAAAACGAAGATTCCAACGAATAATATCTTTCATGCTTAGTGGCAAAAATGTATTACTAGCTGTCACTGGAAGTATAGCTGCATACAAATCAGCCTTTTTAGTTAGAGAATTTATCAAATCTGGAGCATTTGTTAAAGTCATAGTTACAGAAGCTGCTCTTCAATTTGTAACTACCGTTACTTTATCTACTTTATCAAAAAATCCAGTATATAAAGACTTTATCAAAGACGAAAATACTGGGGAATGGAACAACCATGTTGATCTGGGTTCTTGGGCCGACTTAATGGTTATTGCTCCTGCTACTGCTAACACAATATCTAATTTGGTTTCAGGAAAAGCAGATAGTTTTTTCTTATCTACATTTCTTTCATGCAATGCTCCAGTTTTTGTTGCCCCAGCAATGGATTTAGATATGTTTAAAAATAAATCTACTCAATCAAATATTCAATTATTGTCTAAAAGATCTATAAATGTAATAGAGCCAAATGAAGGAGAATTAGCTAGTGGATTAGAAGGAAAAGGTAGAATGGAAGAACCTGAAGAAATAGTAACTTACATAAATAATTATTTTCTTGAAAAAGCAACTTTAAAAAATTTAAATATTTTAATTTCAGCTGGACCTACATACGAATCCATAGATCCTGTTCGTTTTATAAGCAATCATTCAACTGGAAAAATGGGATATGCTTTGGCTAACGAAGCACAAAAAAGAGGTGCAAATGTTCAGTTGGTTTCAGGGCCTGTAAGTTTAAAAACCCCAGAAAATGTCCAAAGAATAGATGTCAAGTCAACATTGGAAATGAAAAAAGAAATTACTAAAAGATTTGACAAAATAGATGTTTTAATAATGAGTGCCGCTGTAGCAGATTATGAACCAAAAAATATTGCTTCTAATAAAATTAAAAAGCAAGATCAAGAAATAAGCATTCAACTGAAAAAAACACCAGATATTTTAAAAGATTTAGCAAAAATTAAAAAGAAACAAATCGTGATTGGTTTTGCTCTAGAAACCGAAAATGGCATTGAAAATGCCTATAAAAAAATGAAAAGAAAAAATCTAGATGCAATTATTTTAAATTCCTTGACAGATACTGGTGCGGGTTTTGGTCATGATACCAATAAAGTTACTTTAATAACTCCGTCTGAAAAGAGAGAGTTCGAATTAAAGACCAAAGATCTAGTGGCAATAGATATTCTAAATTTTGTAGAAGAATGTGTTTGAGAATTAAAATACTACTTATTGTTACTTTGGGGTTTTCTAAATTATCTATTTCTCAGATATTTAATTGTGAAGTTCAGGTAATAGCCCCTACTCTTCAAAATAATCCTGCAAATGAAGAGATTTTTTCTTCGTTAAAAAATGCAATGATTGAATATATCAATTTTGGTTACAATTGGACCAATGACAAGTTTGAACAGCACGAACAAATTGATGTTTCTTTTTTATTGACACTTAATTCTAAATCTGGAAATGATTTTTCTGGAAAACTGCAAATTACATCCCAAAGACCAGTTTTTAATTCTGATTACAAATCTCTTTTAATGAGTTATATTGATAAAAATGTCACGTTTAAATATATTAGAAACTCACCTATACAATATTTTGAAGGACAGCATGTAGATAATTTAGCCGATATCTTAGCTTATTATATCTATATGATTTTAGGTTACGATTACGATTCCTTTTCTCTGGAAGGTGGAACTCCTTATTTCAATAAAGCAGATCAAATTTTAAGTATTTGTCAAAGTGCATCAGAACCAGGTTGGAAAGCCCCTGATGGAGATGGAAGCAATAATCGGTTTTGGTTAATACAAAATGCTTTACAACCTCAATTCACCTCACTTAGAAAGACTTTCTACAATTACCATATTAGTGGTTTAGATCAGTGTTATATCAATAGAGATACCTGTATTAAAGAAATAACCAGCTCTATAAATGATTTATTGGAGATTCATAAGAGTAGACCTTCTTCTTTAAATATGCAATTGTTTTTTAATGCTAAATATGAAGAGTTAATTAAAATATATTTACCTACTCCACCTTCTGAAAGAAATAAAATTTATAATCTGGTTTCCCAATTAGATCCATCAAGAATAAAAGCATATAATAAATTGAAGTAAATTTAGTCATGGATAAATTTAAAGGTACAGGTGTTGCACTAGTAACTCCATTCAATGAAAATGGAAAAGTAGATTACAACGGTTTACAGAAACTTGTAGAGTTTCAGATTAATAATGGAACCAACTATCTAGTAGTTCAGGGCACCACTGGTGAGTCTGTTACTCTAACTAAAGAAGAAAAAATTGCAGTACTAGATTATATTATTGAAATTAATGCTGGTAAACTTCCCATTTTATTAGGAGTTGGTGGTAACAGCACATCTGACGTTTGTGAAAAAATAAAGTTTTTTTCAGACCAAAAGATAGATGGATTTCTCTCTGTTAGTCCGTATTATAACAAACCATCACAACAAGGAATTTACGAGCATTTTAAATCCATATCTAATGCTACTAATCTTCCAATTATAATTTATAATGTGCCAGGGAGAACAAGTTCTAATATAACTGCTGATACAACAGTTCAACTAGCAAAAGATTTTAAAAATATAGTAGGAGTTAAAGAAGCATCTGGAAACTTAGAGCAAATAATGACTATTATTTTAAAAAAACCCGATAATTTTTTAGTGATTTCTGGAGACGACGCTTTAACTCTTGGACATATTTTAGTAGGAGGAGATGGAGTTATTTCGGTAATAGCTAACGCGTTCCCCAAAAGATTTTCAACTATGGTAAATGCAGCTTTGAATAAAAATTTAGATTTAGCTAAAGAAAAACATTACGAACTCTTCGAGATTATTCATTATTTATTTGTTGATGGAAATCCTGCAGGAATTAAATACTTGCTAAAATTAATTAATATATGCTCTGATTATGTAAGGTTGCCTCTAGTTGGTGTTACTGAAGAAACATCAAAAAAACTATATTCTCTTACTGCGTCTATAGATGATACTTTGGTTTAATCTAAAGTAGTATTAATGAAATAGCTAGTATTCCAAATCCAACTCCAATCCATTTAAAAATAGATACCTTTTCTTGAAATAAGATTACTGATAGTATAGTACACATTACTATAACACCAATATTTACTATTGGAAATACTTGATAAGAACTAAATAGTTCATTTTTTAAAGATTTTATAAAATAAAATAGGGTTAAATAATTTGGGATTCCTAAAATAATTCCCCAAAAAATACTTTTTTTATCCATCCTTAGATTGGATGTTTTAATTTTAAAAAAACTATATAACCCGCCCGCAAACCCTGCAGAAAGAAAGGTTAAAGTGAAAAAAAGATTCATATTTTGACTATTTAAGATTTTTCTTTGCCCCCAATTAAGAAGACCATCTGCTAAGCCTTGACCAATAAAAAGTAATAAAAGGATGATAATATTTATTTGACTTAGTTTTTTACTTTTCTTGTCTTCTTTGGAAGAAAATACGATAGCTCCTAGTGCTATAAAAATTCCTAAAATTTTAAAGAAAGTAACTTCCTCATTAAATAAAATTATTCCAATTAAAATTGGAATAACCATAGACATCTTATTGGATATTGTACTTAAAGTAATTCCTATTTTCTGCGCTGAATAAGCATATAAATTAAATGTTATTACAAATAGAGTTCCTACAACTAAGGCTATAATTACAAGATTTAAATTGGTGTTAGTTTTAAGTTCAATAAAACTGTTTTCTAATAAACAACTCGATAATGCTAATATACCTGCAGTAAAATAGTTGAAAGTAATGGCTAAAAGATTATTGACCCTTTTTTTATCAAAATATTTAAACAACATTACCATCATGGAAAATGTGGTAATTGTTATGGCTAAATCAATCATTCAAGTATTTAAAAAGTGTATCCTGACCTATTTCATACTTAGATATCCATTTTTTATTTAACACAGGAGATCTCAACCCATTTTTAAATAATTTATTTCCAACAAACACTCTTGCTTCGTCCCAGTAATTGTTGTTTATGAAATTTGTTAATGTTTTTAATCCTCCTTCAATAATTATGGAGATAATTTCCAATTGGTATAAATAGTTTAATAGGCTAAGAATCATATCTTCCTCGTTACATTTTAAGTAGACTATATTATCTTTTTTTTTTTCTAAAATTAAATTTGCAATTATTGTTTTGGAGCTTTTATCAAATATATTACAGTCAAAACCTAACTTGAGATCTGGGTCTAAAATTACTCTTACAGGGTTTATTCCTTTGACTTCTCTTACAGTAAGTTTTGGATTGTCATTTTCTACAGTAGTTCTTCCAACCAAAATAGCATCCTCATTTGCTCTCCATTGGTGAACCAAAGTTTTGGAATTTTCACTACTAATCCAATTAATTTTCTTCTTCTTTCCTTCTCTATAAGTATCTATAAAACCATCTTTGGTTTCCGCCCATTTAAGAATAATATAAGGCCTATTTTTTTGGTGAAAAGTAAAAAATCTTTTATTTAATTCTAAACATTCTTTTTTTAGCAAACCAACTTTGACTTTCACATTGTTATCTTGGAGATATTTTATTCCCAATCCATTTACTTTTTTTGAATTGTCTTTGCTGCCAATTACAACATTAGAAATTCCTACTTTAACTATTAATTGACAACAAGGTGGGGTTTTTCCAAAATGACAACATGGCTCAAGATTTACGTATAAAGTTGCTCCGACCAGGTCTTTCTTGTTTTTTACCAAATTAATGGCATTTACTTCTGCATGGTTTTCTCCATATTTTTGATGATATCCTTCTCCTATAATTCTATTTTTGTAGACAATTACACAACCTACCATAGGGTTTGGTGAAACAAATCCTGCTCCTTTTCTTGCCAATTCTAGGCATCTCGCCATATATGTATTTTCTTCTTTCAAGATTATAAAAATATATATATTTATTACGGTAAATTCATAAAAGCGTTAATTATTATTATATGTTCTTGGATAAAACATATAATTCACTATTTTTATCGCCCGTAAATACTTGATGGTCCAAGTAAATTAACCTCTCTTTGAATAGACCATTATCAGAGATACAAAAAAAATGCCATATGGCCGAAGATAAAAAAGAACCAAAAGCTGCCAAAAAATCTGCAGCAACTACTAAAAAGACTACTACAAAAAAAGAGACAGCGTCTACTAAGAAAGCACCTGCTGCAAAAAAGACTACTGCAAAGAAGGAGACAGCGTCTACTAAGAAAGC
>CALKFX010000095.1 GCA_938084875.1 uncultured Flavobacteriales bacterium
ATAGGTTTTTGGTTCCATAATTTGATCTGAGGTGATAATAATTTTAGTTTTTGGGGAAAATTAACTTGTGAGGTTAGTTCATCTACTGAGTTAATCGTTTTTGAGGATTCGACTAGAGGAAACTCATATAAATTTTGCCAAATACCTTTCTGAGTTCTTTTTTGCATCATAAATTGATGCTTTGGATCCGAAACAACCAAATAATTAAAATAGCGTTTCTTAATTTTGATTTTACTGGTTTTTACCGGCAACAGATTGATTTTATCTTGGTTAAATGCAATACAGTTTTTTGCAAATGGACAAGAAGGACATTTTGGCTTCTTTGGAGTACAGTGCAAAGATCCAAACTCCATTAAAGCTTGATTAAAAGTCCCTGGATGATTTTGCCCCATCAGCTCCATCGCTTTATTTTTAAACTCTTTATGTGCACTACTAGAATTAATTGGAGTTAAAATGCCAAAATATCGAGATAAAAACCGAAAAACATTCCCATCAACGACGGCTTGAGGAATATCAAAACAAATGGAAGCTATAGCACTAGCGGTGTAATCACCTACACCTTTAAGTTCTAATAAAGATTCAAATGTTTTAGGAAAAACACCATCAAGTTCGTTGTGTATATACTGCGCAGTAAAATGAAGATTTCTAGCTCTGGAGTAATATCCTAATCCTTGCCATAATTTTAATACTTCATCTTCCTTCGCCATTGCTAAGGCCTCAATAGTTGGAAATGCAGTCAAAAAACGTTCAAAATAAGGGAGGCCTTGATCTGTTCGAGTTTGTTGGAGAATCACTTCAGATAGCCATATATTATAGGGCTCTCGGTTATCTCTCCACAAAAAAGAACGTTTGTTTTCAGCATACCATAAAAGTAACTTACGAGTCCAATTCAAAATAAGAGTAGTATAAACATGTGGTTAAAAATAGAGAAAGAAAGAGAATATAAAAACTTTGTACAGAGCATATTATAATTAAAATTTATATATTTGCGAGCCTTAAATTTTGAGTAATATAACAACAAAAAAATATGACAAAAGCAGATATTGTATCAAACATTAGTGACCAGCTTGGATTAGATCGGGCTGATGTTCAGGCAACTGTTGAAAAATTTATGAAAGAAGTGAAAGTTTCTCTTGAGAAAGGAGAAAATGTATACTTAAGAGGTTTTGGGAGCTTTATTATTAAAACTCGTGCTGAAAAAACAGGTAGAAATATTTCAAAAAATGTTGCCATCAAAATTCCAGCCCACAACATCCCTTCTTTCAAACCTGCAAAGATTTTTGTACAGGGAGTGAAATCTAAAGTTCCCGTATCAAAATAAATTTATAACCCTTTAATACCAATCTCTATATGCCTAGTGGTAAAAAACGTAAAAGACACAAGGTGGCGACGCACAAGCGAAAGAAACGAAGAAGAGCGAATCGTCACAAGAAAAAATAGTGTAGGTTAATGCACTTAAAATATTTACCAAAAGTTCATTGAAAAGGCAGTACCCAAAAAATTTGGATCCTGCCTCAGGAAAATCCTGAAAATATTGTTTAATCCGTTACTATGAGATATCTCATAGTTGCACAAAATAATTCAGAGTGAATAAAGAATTAATAATACGTTCGCATTCCTCTGCTGTTGATTTTGCACTGCTCAAGGATGGAAAATTAATTGAGCTAAATAAAGAAGTAGAAGACAATAACTTTTCTGTAGGCGACATTTTTGTCGGTAAAGTCAGAAAAGCAATGCCTGGGTTAAATGCTGCATTTGTAGATGTAGGACATGAAAAAGATGGTTTTTTACACTATCATGACCTCGGCCCAAAATTCCCTTCGCTAGTTAAGTATATTAAACAGATAAGCACAGGTAAAAACAAAGATTATCTTTTAAAACAATTTCGATACGAAAATGACATTGAAAAAGACGGGAATGTAGGTGACGCTATTTCACCTAAACAAACTGTTTTAGTTCAAGTTGTAAAAGAACCAATTTCTACCAAAGGCCCTAGGCTAAGCTCAGAAATTTCTCTAGCTGGTCGCTTTATGGTACTAATGCCTTTTTCTGATCGTGTCTCAATTTCACAAAAAATTGAAGATCGGGCAGAAAAAAATCGTCTTAAAAAACTGGTTCAAAGTATTCGACCCAAAGGTTTTGGTCTAATTATCCGTACAGTTGCGGAAGGACAAAAAGTAGCTGCATTAGATGCGGATATTCAGCAATTGCTTACTCGATGGAAAAATTTATCGAGCAAACTAAAGCAAATTGACAAATACCCAACAAAAGTGTTAAGCGAAATAAATCGTTCCTCCAGTATCTTACGTGATATTTTTGACGATCATTTCACCGGTATTCATGTAGATGATGCTGCTATGGAAAGTGAAATCAAGGATTATATTGAAACCATTGCTCCTGATAAAACAGGGATCGTAAAATTATATGAAAATCACCTTCCAATTTTTGAGAAATTTGGAATCGAAAGGCAAATAAAATCTGCATTTGGAACAACTGTTTCCATGCAAAAAGGAGCCTATTTGGTCATAGAACACACAGAAGCGCTACACGTTATTGATGTCAATAGTGGAAACCGTTCCAATCGTTCTAAAAGCCAAGAAGATACCGCAATGGAGGTGAATATGATTGCTGCAACAGAAATTGCAAGACAGTTACGATTGCGCGACATGGGTGGAATTATAGTAGTAGATTTCATTGATTTAAATTCTAACTCAAACCGAAAAAAACTATTTGAACACCTTTGTGAAGAAATGAGTACCGACAGAACTAAACACAAGATTCTGCCACCTAGTAGATTTGGTCTCATTCAGATAACACGTCAGCGTGTTAGACCTGAAATGAATATCAAAACAAAAGAGCCCAATCCCAATGTCAATGGGGAAGTGGAAGCTCCAATAGTATTAATTGACAAAATCAACACAGAGCTTAGTAAGATTACTAAGAACAAGCGTAATCAAAAGGAAAAACTATTTTTACATGTTCATCATTTTGTAGCCGCTTACCTTTTAAACGGGACTCCATCCCAACGTTTAAAATGGTATTTTGAATATAAAAAGTGGATTCGAATTGTTCCACGCCATGCTTATCAATATTTGGAGTTTCGATTTTTAAATAAAGAAAGAAGAAGACTCCACCCTTAATACGAAAACCACCCTTTTTATAAAAGGGTGGTTTTTTTTTGATCCATTTGTTTCAAAAATTATCCTTAAGTTTTTTATATTCCATTATGCAAAAAAAACAAACGTTCACTGTAGCTGAAGCCCAGCAAAAATTAGAACACTACTGCAGTTATCAAGAACGGTGTCACAAAGAAGTAGAAACAAAATTAAAGTCACTGGGAATGATTCCTTCTACAATTGATTTCATTATGTCGTATTTAATTAATGAAAATTATCTAAATGAGTCACGATTTGCCCAAAGTTTTGCAAGAGGAAAGTTTCGAATCAAAAAATGGGGTAAAGTGCGTATCAAAAAAGAATTGAAAGCACGTCAAATTTCCGAATACAACATTAAATTAGGAATGAAAGAAATAACAGATTCTGAATACAAAACAACTTTCTGGACATTATTTGAAAAACGAAAAGATGCAGTAAAAGGACAAGAGATTCACTTACAAAAAAAGAAAATTTTAAGTTATATGGTTTATCGAGGCTGGGAAACACAATTGATCTATGAGGCTTTAAATGACCTCTAAATCAAAACTGATAACTGATTGATAAAAGCCCATTTCTTCCGGGCATAGGAACCAAATTTGTCTCACTATAAATGGAGTTCAAAATATTGTTAACCGTTCCCCTAATTATAAATGCATTCATTTGCCAATTTACCGATCCGTCCACTACCGTGTATGATTTTACTCCATCTCTTTGGGCATGTTTAATTCCCAAAAAAGCCCCTATTTTTTCCGAAATTTGAGACGTATAATTGAAGGTAAAATGATGCTTTAATGAGTTGATACTATAACGTGAAAAATTAACTTTTGCTTCTTCCAAATCATCAACTAAATAGGTGTACCCCATTCGCATATTTTGTTTTCGCACTCCCAAATTAAAGGAATAACGCATCTCTGTTTCAAACCCTGATGTCCAAACCGTTTGAATGTTTGTAGCCTCCCAAAAAGACGCTTCTGTAGCCTTGGTATAGTCAATCAAATTTTCTGCTGTACGGTCAAAATAGGCAGTATAAAAACTGAAAGTATCTCCTGTATATCGAATACCTATTTCCTTTGAAAAAGCCTCTTCTGGCTTAAGGTCTTCATTTCCTCTTGTAGTTCGGTCTTCATAATAGAGGTCTGTATAGGTCGGTATTCGATAAGTATAACCGAGGTTTCCATACAAACGCCAATTGGGGTTTAGAGTAAGTCCTAAGTCCACTCCTGGATAAGTATAGGAACCAAAGTCCGAATAAATGTTGATCGCAATTCCAGGGGTAATATCAAGCAGTTGATTCCAAAAGCTAAAACGTTGTTCAAAAAATAAGGTTGCTAATTGTCTAGAGTGGTAACCTAAGTTATTACTAGCAATAGATACCCTAGAAAAATCAATTCCCATCCCTGTAATTCCCAAATTACTTGAGAAACTAGCGTCCATAGAGGCTCCAACCTTATGCGTTATGTGCCAGTTTTCATAAATTTCAGGACGATCTCTGATATAGAGATAATGATCTTGTCCTCTTCGCCAATAGATTCTAGGCTTGAGCACCCAATTCCCTTTTTGAATTTTTGTTTGTAAAGCTAGCAGGCTGGCTTCCGTTTCTTCGTATTGATCCTTTGCATCAGGAGAAGCATAAAATCCATTTGCACCAAATTTTCTCCCAGAGTAATTTGTTAGAAATTCTAAAGGCATTTTTTTATCTTCAAATAAACCTACTTTCATAAAAAAAGTGTGATTTTCAAAATCGGTATTATAGCGGTAACCATCAGAGGAATTTCTTGAGTAATGAGCAAAATAATTATTTTTATCTGACCCATTTTGATAAGATATTTCACCTTGAAGTTGGGCAAAAGATCCTGAGCGAATTGCTATTTTACCTCCCTTATCAGTGCCTTTTTTGGTCACAATGTTGATTGCTCCAGTAAATGCATTTTGACCGAAAATACGAGCTGCAGGGCCTTTTAAAACCTCTATCCGCTCAATCATTTCAAGTGGTGGAAGGAAGTTTAGTGTATGATGTCCTGTCTGGGCATCATCCAGTTTTATTCCATCAATTAATAATAGAGTTTGATCGAAGCTCCCTCCTCGGATATAAAGATCTGCTTGCATTCCGGTTACTCCACGCTGACGGATATCAATCCCTGAAACAAACTGTAATGCTTCAACTGCTGTAATAACACCACTAGATTTCAATTGTTCCGAGCTAATGATTTGTATTGTTCTAGAGGATTCTTTTAGAGGAATTTCTATTCTTGAAGATGAAATTACAACTTCTGAAAGTTGCTGTGTTTTTGGGAGACTATCTACAGAAGACTGAGAATACAGAAAAGTTCCGAATACGAAGAAAAGTGAACTAAACAGTGATTTTATCATAAACCTAAACTTAGGAAATCGTGTAGTAAAAAATGTTTGGGGTAATCTTGAAGTAGGATGACTAAATGGAGGCTAATCTGTAAGAAGGATGACTTTGTTGTCACTTAATTCAATAGCTCCGGATTGTATATCTAAAAAAGTGAATTCCCCTTCTTGAATAAATTTAGAACGGTTGTTTTCATTAATGATAACTTTCCCTTGAATTTTAACACGACCCTCTACTAGGGTTGAAACAATAGGTGCGTGATTATTCAAGATCTGGAAAGAACCTGATGCACCTGGCACGGTTAAACTAACTACTTCGCCACTAAAAAGTTGAGCTTCGGGTGAAACGATTTCAAGTTGCATAATTTATACTTCAGCTAACATTTTTTCACCTGCCTCGATTGCCTCTTCAATAGTTCCCTTAAGGTTAAAGGCTGCTTCAGGAAGATGATCTAATTCCCCATCCATGATCATGTTAAATCCTTTGATGGTTTCTTTGATATCTACCAATACACCAGGGATTCCCGT
>CALKFX010000096.1 GCA_938084875.1 uncultured Flavobacteriales bacterium
AAGGTCAAGCGCTACTTCATTTGCTCTGGGAAATTCTATTTCTATGCTTATGGAGATAAGAGGAGTTGGCTTAAATAGAACTTCTTTCAAAAGACGTATTTACACAAGTTATTTATTGGCTTACTCCTTTTTAAACACCTCTATTGACAATTCAGATTATATTAAATCAATTTTAGAGGATTGTAATAAATTTCCAGATGAAATTACCATTAAATATAAAAAAGAGAAATCTAACTATAATCTCAACATGATAGATGTTTATAATCTTGATGTTGTCCCAGTAAATATTGTCTTAAATAATGGACTAAAATGTACAAATGAAATTACAAGAAAACGTCCATTTTATTACTTTATAGAGAAAGAATTAAGTATAGTTACGGATAAATTAAATATTTTGGGATTGGATATTGACACTTTAAAATTTGATGAATTATTTGAAATAGAATCTTACAAAATCATTTCTGAAAAAAAATCTCCTACAAAATTTCAAGGCTTTTATGAAAATATTGTTTCTACTAACATAGTTAAAGAACAAAAAGTTTTAGAAAAAGGAACTTTTATTATTCCAATGAATCAAGAAAAATCAAATATAGCTGTTGAAACACTGGAGCCAGAAATGCTATCAGGTTTTTTAAGATTCAATGTTATTAATCCTAGTGATATTCAAAAAATTCATCGATATACTTTAAATAAAAAATTATGAAAAAGACAATACTAACCTTTTTTTTAACATGCTTATTTTCATTAAACTTTATTTGTCAGGAAGCTCAGTTAATGAACGAATCTAGCTATGAAAAAAACAATAGTTATAAATACCAGCTAGGTTCGGGTGTCGAATTTAATTTTGACGATAGCACCCATATATTTAAAATAGGGGGGATGGCACAATTTCGTTTTTTAAATACAAATTTAAATGACTCTTTATCTAATAGTTTAAATTACTTTGGAATCAAAAGATCTTATTTTAATTTGAGTGGATCTTTAAATAATGGTCAGTTTTCGTTTCTTATCCAAACAAATTTCAGTGAATCTTTTCCCTTGTTAGACGCCTGGATTGGTTATCATCCAAATAAGAATATAAGTATATTCTTTGGTCAAAAGATGTCTCCATTTAATAATCTCTCCATGCAGATAATGGAATATGATTTACAATTTGCATCTAGGAATTATTTATCTCAAAATTTTACGGAACTAGGTAGAGAGTTTGGTTTGTTTTTAGAAGGAAAGTTTTTATTAGGTAATATTGGTTTAAAACCTTCTTTAGCTATTACTAGTGGAGATGGGACTAATTCTTTTGGTGAAAATTCAATTGATAACGATCAAGGTGGATTTAAATATGGTGGAAGAATGAATATTTATCCACTAGGCTTTTTTAAAACTAATAATGAATTAGTAGGTCATGATGTTTTAAAAGAAAAGAATGTAAAAGTAATAATTGGAGGGGCTTCTAGTCTAAATATTGGTTCAAGTCATAAGTTAGGAGAGGGGCATTATAACGATAGTTATTTAGATGACGATACTTTTATGTTTTATGATTCATTAGGAAATAGAAAGCTACCTAATTATTTAAAAAACTATGTTGATATACTAGTAAAGTATAGAGGGCTAAATCTTCTATTTGAATATGTAAATACGGCTGCTTATAATTTACAAGGAAGTTCTTTAAACTCCTCTGGATCATTGCTCCTTGAACCAACTCAAATTAGTCAATATTTAGTATTGGGAAATGCATTCAATCTTCAAGGAGGTTATTTATTTAACAGTGATTGGTCATTGGATTTAAAATATGGAAGATCTTATTATGAGTTTGAAGAAACTTATTCTATTTTACAAAATTACGATTCTATGGGAGCTGGAATTACCAAATATTTCTCAAATAGAGCAGTTAAAACACAGCTTATGGCTAATTATATAAATTTCCCAAATAATACTTTAATGAATAGACTTAATATTGAGTGTCTATTACAAGTTGTTTTTTAGTATTTATCTTAAATCTTCGGTAATTAAATTAGCAACTTTTTGAATGGTTAGAGCAATATTTTTTTCTGTTATTATATAAAATATTTTTTTGCCATCTATATTTTTACCTTCAAATCTTCTAGGTAATCCTATTGGGTTTTCACCAGTTATCATGGCATAAAAAACACAAGCTGCAAGATATGTAGCGTTCGGAGAAGGATGTTTGTTATCGTCCATGTATAGGTTAATTTCAGGATAATTATTCTCTAGATATTTAAATGCATTCCCAACAGGAACATAAATTGCTTGGTTTAATCTTGAAATGGAATCAAGAATTTCCATTGTATTTGATTTTTTATTTTTTGAAATATCTTTTAAATATGGATATTCCCAAGTGCCATATATTAGTGGAATAGATTTATTTTCTTTGGCTAAGTCCACAAATTTTCTAATATATTTTGCGGAAGAATCCACATTTATAAGTGGATTTGTACTGTGGTCATTTAAAACTAAATATTCATATTTTTCAATAGAATAGTTTTCTTTTTTATTAAGTATCCAATGTATAGCTAAATTACTTCCTCCAATTGTTCTTTGATCAACTGTTATATTTTTACTCCTCTCTTTAAACATGCACTCGATTACCTGAGGTAAATTCCAATAAAAAGTAAAACTATTGCCAATCATCAAAACCTTTTTGGTTTTTAGAGTGTCATTGCATGTAAAATAATTATTAGTTGATGAATAAACACTAGAAGAAACTAATACAAGAACTGATGTTATAAATGATCTAAAAATTGGTTCCATCTGCTTTTGTTCCTGGGGAAAATAATATTCCTGTACTTGCACTATCGTGCTGTGTAAAATTCCCATAAAGATCTGGAAATCTTGTATAAGATTCATTGGGATTATTGGAAAGTACAGTGACATCAAAAGTAAATAAAACACTATCGTTGTTATTTTTAACAGTAAGAACATCCCCAGAATTATTTAGATTTAAAACCTGACTAGAAGCTGTAAAAACCAAAGAGCCACCAAAGTTTCCTGTTGGCGTTCCACCACCAAAAACAACTACTGCTTGTCCAGGACTTAAAATAGTATTTGCAGGAAATTCATGATTAGCGGTATTAATTGAAAGCCTATCTGCATCATATAACTTATATCCGCTGATATTTAGACTAGTAGCAGAACTATTTACTAATTCTACAAATTCATCGTCGTTAGCATCTCTTATTCCATCTCCATTAGCATCTCCAGGACTTCCACTTGGTGGATCATA
>CALKFX010000097.1 GCA_938084875.1 uncultured Flavobacteriales bacterium
AAACGTGATGAAAAAACCAAAGAAATTATTTATTTTTTTATTCTTCGAGTAAGCTCCATGATTGGCATCGTGCATTACTGACATTCCAATTCCTGCCATTCCAAATCCCATAGCAAACCATAAAATAATAGAAAAGTAAGAAGCGTTAAATATGTAAAGTAGAGAATAAGATCCAAAGTAAAGTATAATTAAAAGTATGGTCTTAAGAAACATGTTGAAATTAGCATGTTTAGAAATTTTATTTTCCCTGAAATAACTATCAACTCTATTTTTAAGAGTTTTAACAAAAACACTTTTTTTCCTGTCGAAACTTACAGATTTAAAACTCATGGGACTAATTTAAAGTAAATGTAAGACATTAATTTAAAGATATATATCCATGTTTAATGTGTAATTAACATTATTATGAACATCAAAATAAATTAATGATTACTTTTCATACTCTACAAAATCGATCCCATATTGCTTTAGTTCTTTTAAAACTGGATTATAAATTTGTTTATCTAAAGGCAATACTACTCCTCTAGTTTTAATGCTTCCATTAATCAACATTTTAGTAGCAATACCAAGTGGCAATCCAACAGTGTCGCTCATAGCAGTAAGATTGGAGTCTTTACCAATGAAAGCCATATAAGATATTAAGCTCTTTTCAATTTTATCAAGTTTATAAGTAACTCTATGCCACATTACAATCATGTCTTTGTCTTGAGGACTTAACGTCCATTTATCCTGAAGTATTTTTTGTAATATTTGAGCTGGAGATGCATTTTTAAGACCTATTTTTTTATCTTCAAAAATACCTAACCAAACTAATTTTTCCCACATATAATCGTCTTGCTCTATTCTAAGATAATGACGAAGCTTTAGTTCCACAGAATCGTAAGTATTAAACTTAAGAAAAGAATTTATAAATTCTCTATTGGTCATATTTTCTGACCCTTCAATAATGTAAGAATCATCAGTAGCCCCAAGTTGAACAAAAATATTCCAAGCCCTGCAGAAACCTACCTTTCTTAAAGTACCTCTATACATTGTAGAAATATTATCCAATTCGTAAATAGACCTGTATTTCAATGAATCTCTATTTGGATAACCTTCAAACTTTCCATATCCTGGAACATCAATTATATCTGTTCTTCTAAAAAGCTTGTGGTAAGGTATATACTTATACTTTCCTTCCTTTATAAATTTAGCACTTCCACCCTGACCAGCCAAAACAACATTTCTAGGATTCCATGTAAACTTATAATTCCAAGGGTTATCGTCACTTTCAGGAGCAACTAATCCTCCAGTGTAGGATTCAAAACCTTTAACTTCTCCGCCATTGGCCTTTACTTGGTCAATAAGTTTTTTTGCAGACATATGATCAATCCCTGGATCTAATCCAAGTTCGTTTAATACTAAAACATTATTTTTTAAAGCATCCTCGTTTAAGGACCTAATTTCATCTGTGATATAACTTGGTGTAATAACATGAACACCACAATCTACAGAGTCTTTTAAAACCTTAAAATGCATGTGTGCTGGAAGCATAGATATCACAACATCTGAAGATTGTATAAATTCTTTTCTTTTGATATCGTTATTTGCATCTAGCTGAAAACATAAACCGTTTGGATGATTTCCAACCTTACTCTCCGCTAACTTTAAGTTAAAATCTACCACAGTAACCGTCCACTTTTCTAATTCTGAATTATCTAACAAATATTTAATAAGAGAAGTGGAGGATCTTCCCGAACCTATGACCAATATTTTTTTCATATTTATTTTTTATAAATGCCAACCAATCATTTTTTGTTTTGATAGAATAGGATTTATATTTGCTCACAATATATGAAAACAGATCGGTTATTTTTATCATTTTCAATACTTGGAATAGCAATTGCCACATTATTTGGAGCATTTGGCGCTCATTCACTTAAAGATTTATTTTCAACTTATGAAATGGATATATGGAACAAAGGAATATTCTATCAGATTTCTAATTCATTGGGACTAATTATTTTATTGACTTTGAGAAAAATTGAGCTAATTAAAAAAAATGACTTGCCATTTTATTTTTTAATAATTGGGGTAGTTTTTTTTTCTTTCTCTTTATATACAATATCTTTAACAAATGTTTTTCTTGACCCTCAACATTGGCTGAAAACATTTATGATTCCAATCACTCCTATTGGAGGAAGTTTGATAATTACAGGATGGATTTTATTTTTTCTTGGTATTAAAAAATGAAAATTATTGATGGTTTTTAAATATTTAAAAAAAACCTTATTTAGATTTATTCTAAATAAATATATTTGTTTAAAAAACTTATTTATACTCAACATGATTAGAATATACACCTTATTATTTGCCTTGTTATTTGCTATTTCTTGTACAAACGACAGCGAAATGAAATATCCAGACGAGAAAAAGGAAAAAGAATCTTTAACTCTTTACACTCATAGACATTACGACTCCGATAAGTTAATTTTTAAAAAATTTGAACAAAAAACAGGAATTAAAATAAATGTTGTGAAAGCAAGTGCAGATGAACTGATTCAAAAAATGGAAACAGAAGGCAATCAATCACCAGCAGATCTTTTACTAACTGTAGACGCTGGTCGTTTAGTTAGAGCTAAAAATAAAAACCTACTTCAATCTTCAAATTCTGATATTTTAAATACTACCATTCCTACTCACCTTAAAGATTCCAGCAATTACTGGTTTGGTTTAACCAAAAGAGCAAGAGTAATAGTTTATAACAAAACAACTGTAGGTTCTTCTGATTTATCAGACTATGAAGATTTAGTAAATAACAGGTGGAAAGATAAAATCTTAATTCGATCCTCTAATAACATTTACAATCAATCTCTTATGGCGTCTATTATTGCCAACAAAGGGGAAGATTCGGCAAGAAAATGGGCTGAAGGAATAGTAAATAATTTTGCAAGATTGCCAAAAGGAAACGATAGAGATCAAGTAAAAGCAATTTTAGCAAATGAAGGAGAACTAGCAATTATCAATACTTATTATTTGGGTAAACTTATTAATTCAAAAGACTCTAATGAAGTAGCTGCTGGAAATGCAGTAGGTATATTTTTTCCAAATCAAGAAAACAGAGGAACACACATAAACGTCAGTGGTATCGGTGTTGCGAAAAGTTCAAAAAATAAAGATAATGCAATTAAATTTATTGAATTTTTAATTAGCAAAGATATTCAAGAGATTTTTGCTAAAGCAAATTACGAATACCCTGTAAACAAAGATGCAAAATCTTCTGAATTATTAAAATCCTGGGGAGAATTTAAAGAAGATAAGCTATCTTTAACTAAGCTAGGTGAACTCAACAAAAAAGCAGTAATTCTTTTCGATGAGGTTAAATGGCCTTAAGGTAAACCTTCAAATAAAAAGATGTTTTTAAAAATAAAACATTTTAAAAGAGACTTTAATAAATGGACTTTACTCATAGTAGCTCTAAGTTTATTTTTAGCAATACCTGTTTTTTCTATCTTAATAAGTCTATTTAGAGGAACTGGAGAAATGTGGGAACATATCACCTCGTATATTCTTTTTGATTATATGAAAAATTCTGCATTTTTAATTTTTGGTACAGGTCTATTGACATTCACTATTGGGACTTCTTCTGCTTGGATTGTATCGAAATATACTTTTAGATATAAGAAAATTATTGAATGGTTATTATTTATGCCATTAGCAATTCCATCTTACATTGTTGCATATTCCTACGTGGGCTTAATGGGGAACGGAGGAACATTCGTAGAAGTTTTGAGGGATTTTGGTCTATCTATTAACAGAATTGAGATGATGAATATTTATGGTTTAATTTGGGTTTTAAGTTTTTCTCTTTATCCATATGTTTATGCAGGAACAAGAACTATTTTTCAAAGCTATCCTTCTCAACTTAAGCATACAGCATCTTTACTTGGCGTTTCCGAAAAAAAATATTTCTTCTCTGTAGCTCTTCCACTAGCATCTCCAGCAATAATTGGTGGTTTGTTTTTAGTATTTATGGAGGTTTTAAATGATTATGGAGCTGCAAAATATTATGGTGTGAGTACATTCACTACTGGAATATTTAGAACATGGACAGCACTAGAGGATTTACAATCATCAATTTACTTATCTGCAATTCTAGTAATTTTAGTATTTATTTTAGTTCTTATTGTAAAATGGTTGAGAGGAAGAAGGTCCTATAATTTAACTCAAACCAATACCAACCAAAAGAATGCTAACAACACAGTTAAAATTAGTGGATTAAAAAAAATTCTCTATTTGGGAATTCTTCTAATTCCTATACTGTATGGTTTTATTCTTCCATTAATTCAGCTTGTAATTTGGGGACTACAAACCTTTGATTCTATGTTTAACTACGATCTGATAGTTTTGGGCTTAGAAAGTCTAATACTAGGTCTTTCCACCGCACTTTTTGTTGTTTTTCTTGCTTGTTTGTTAATCTATCTTTCAAAGTGGAACTATTTTAAACAATTCAATGTCTTTTCTAAAATTGCAACACTAGGTTATGTTATTCCAGGAGCGATTATTGGAGTTGGAATTGTAAGAACAAGTAAATCTTTGACAGATTTATTTAGTTTCCAATTCAATTTTGAAATTGGACATCTTGTTTACAACAGTATTTTGGTACTTATTTACGCTTATGTATTCAGATTTATTGCAGTAGCTTACAACTCCATTGAAGGAAATACTTTAAAGCTTGGTAAAAATCTATCAGAGTCTTCCTATTTGTTAGGATTCGGGGAAATTAAAACATTTTTTAAAATTGATTTTCCTTTATTAAAAAATGCACTTATTAGTTCCTTTATATTGGTACTAATTGATGTAATGAAAGAACTTCCTCTTACTCTTATTTTAAAACCTTATAACTTAAGCACACTTGCTTTAAGAGCATATGAATACGCAGAAGATGAAAGAGTAGCCGAAGCTGCTCTCCCAGCATTATTTTTGATATTTTTAATTGGAACTATGATTACGCTGTTGAATTTTAAACTAAGAGAAAATAAACAATAAGTGAATTTCACAAAAAATCAGTCTTTATGAAAATATTAGAAATTGAAAACCTATCTAAGTCTTTTGAATCAAAATTTGAGGTGGTTTCTGATTGTACTTTAAATATTCAAACCGGTAATATATGTGCCATAGTTGGGGAAAGTGGAAGTGGGAAAACCACATTATTTAGACTTATTGCTGGACTAGAAAGACCAGACAAGGGAACCATTAGAATAAATGGAACCTTAATGAGTAGTGATAAATTTATAAGAGATGTTAAAGACAGAAATGTTGGACTAGTTTTTCAAGACTTTTCACTATTTCCACACTTAACTGTAAAAGAAAATATTGAATTTGGCCTGAAAAATAATAAAGATGAAAAGGTTAAAAAACTGCTAGAAACCATAAAGATGGAAAATTTTCCAAATAGATATCCCAATGAAATTAGTGGAGGACAACAACAAAGAGTATCCTTAGCTAGATCTCTTGCAATGGATCCAGAACTTTTATTATTGGACGAACCATTTAGTAGTTTAGATACCCAACTGAAATCAAAAATTAGGTTAGAATTAAGAGATATAATAAATAAAATAGGCATTTCATCTGTCTTCATTACTCACGATATAATAGATGCCTTAGAAATTGCTGATGAAATTATTTTCATGGATAATGGGAAAATAATAAGGCAGTGCTTAATTGAAGATGTTTTTAAGGAAATTAAAGACGCAAAAATTCAAAATAATATGGTTGAATTAAAAAGAAATGCAGAGCTAATTCTAAGTGCATTGAAAAAGAACTAAACATCTATTTTTCTAATAAACTAAAAGAATTGCATTAGTTAAACCCCGAAATATTTAAAACTCAATTGAAATTTTCTTATTTAGAATCATTCTAAAATACCACAAAAAAGGTATTGTCAATAATTGGTTGAATAGTAATTTTGTCCGAGAAATTATTAGTATTCATTAGATGAGAAAATTAAATTTCATTCTTTTATTTCTCTGTGCTCTACTTGCCATATTTACAAGCTGCGCTAAAAAAGGTTGTACAGATCCGCTAGCTTTAAATTACGATACTGATGCAACAAAAGATGACGATGGTTGTCAGTACGCACCAGCTCTTGTTGTTCCTGAAGATTATGAATTTACAGATGCTAATGGTAATAATACTGTTTCATTCAGTGGACAAACATCAAGAATGGATATGCTTTCTGAAATGGTGTCTTACCTAAAAACTGCTAATGGAAGTAACCCAAATCCAGCAACATTGGACGCTGCTACCTTGTTATCTATGTACGACAATTCTTACACAGGTTGGTCTGATACTAATTTAATTGATAATGGAAAACAATTAAAAAGCAAAACCGCACTTAATGATGCAGGCATTCAAGCAATGTTTGAAGGGTGGATGAATGATGCTGCTGGAGCTAGTCCAGATGTAACTGGATCCTATCTACAAGCTGCTACAGGAATTGAATGGACTCAAATTATAGAAAAAGGTTTGATGTGTGCTTGTTTTGCTAATCAAATTACTTCTAACTATCTAGTTAATATCAGTAATGATGATAATACTGTTGCAGTTGACCCTGCTGGGGGAAAATATTATACTGAAATGGAGCACCATTGGGATGAAGCATATGGATACTTTACGGACGCTACTGATTACCCAACCAATGGTAATGATAGATTTTGGGGAAAGTATGCTATTAAATCTTACTTGGAAGATAATTTAGGGTCTGCAACAGATATTTCATTAGCATTTAGAACTGGAAGAGCAGCAATTAGTGCAGGTGATACTGATGCAGCTCTTGTTCAAGTAGGAGTTTTAGAAACTGAATTTAAGCAAATGGTTGCCGGAATGGCTTTGCATTATTTAAATGATGTAAAATCACAAATTGCATCTGGTGGTGCACAATCAAGTATCAACCATAGTATGTCGGAAGCTTTAGCATTTATATTCGGAATTCAGTTTGTTACTGACAGTCCATATATGTCAAGTGCTGATGTTATGGCTTTAGTAAACCAAATAGCACCCAATGTTGCAGGTTTTTCAATGGATATTAATGAGATTAATCTAGTAATAGACCAAGTTGCTACAGCAGCAAGCTTAACAGATAAAAAAGATGACTTTTAGAGAAGCAATATATTTTTATTCTTATGGTTATAAAGTTAATTAAACTATTGCTAATCAAAAACAAACACTCAACAAATACTGTTGGATATTTGTTTGGTTGGTACTTTTAACAAAAATATGATTACAAGGTTTTTTAAATTTTTATATGTTTTTTCGGCTCTCTTCATCATTCAGAGTTGTAAAAAAAGTGGGTGTACTGACCCAGAAGCATTAAACTATAACATAGAGGCGCAAAAAGATGACAATAGCTGTCTTTACGAAGATTATGATAAATTATCTTTACTTACCAACTTAGCCGACAACTATATTATTCCTTCATTAGATGCTTATAAAAACAAGATTGTCACATTGAACACTCATGTAGATTCATTTATAGAAAATCCAAGTATTTCAAATCTAACATTAATAAGAACTAAATGGGAGGATGCATTACTCAATTGGCAAGATATAGGTTTTTTAGACTTTGGTCCATCAGAATATATTTTATTAAGAAAACAAACCAATACATTTCCAATCGATACTACAGAGTTGAATAACTTTATATCATTAGCAGACTGGAATTTAGGATATTCTAGTAGTTATGACTCAAAAGGACTTCAAGCGCTAGACTACCTTCTTTTTAAACCTGGACACACAGATAACGAATTAATTACTTATTTTCAAAATAATGAAAACGCTAAAAACTATCTCAAAGCTTTGGCAGAGGATTTAAACCAAAATATAAATTATGTTTCGGATCAATGGATAAGTTACAGAGAAGATTTCATCAATGATTTTGAGGTTACACCATCAAATTTATCTACCAATTCACAAGGTAGTTCTATTAGTAATGTTATAAACGCACTATGTTTGCACTACGAATTTTATGTTAGAAGAGGAAAAGTAGGTCTTCCATTAGGTGTATTTAATGGATTTTCACAACTAGAACTTCCAGAACTTGTCGAATGTTATTATTCAGGAAAATCAACTCAAAACTTGGTCAGATCCGTAAATTCTTTAAGAAAGTATGTTTCAGGATCAAGTTATTTAAATAACGACAATGGTCTAGGATTAGACGACTACATGAACTTTGTTAATGCACAGCAAAATAGTCAGCAGTTATCAACAGTAATAGACAATCAATTTCTAACTATTTTAGACGAGTTAAATAATATAAATGGTTCTCTTGGCGAAGAGATAATCAACAATAAATCTAAGATGACTCAAACTTATCAAGAATTACAACAACTAGTTCCATATATCAAAGTTGATATGACATCTGCATTAGGTGTTTTAATTACCTATCAAGACAATGACGGGGATTAATAACTGGATAACCCATTTAACTAAAAATCACGTTAGTATTTTTCCACTCGTAGTATTTCGAATTATATTCGGTATATTGATGTTTTTCAGTACTTTAAGATTTATCTTAAAAGGCTGGGTGCATGATCTTTATGAAGTACCTACTTACTTTTTCACCTACTATGGATTTGATTGGGTGAGTCCCTTACCTAACCCATTTATGTATGTACTTTTCATACTTCTTTTAATTGCTTGTATTTTCATAATATTTGGATTATTCTACAGAACTAATACTGTATTATTTTTTTTAATATTTACCTACATAGAACTAATTGACAAAACCAATTATCTCAATCATTACTATTTCATCTCTTTAATTAGTCTGCTACTAATTTTATTACCAGCTAATAGCTATTTTTCTCTAGATACCTACTTTGGTATTTGTAAAAGAAAAAAAACCATAAAAGCTTGGCAAATAAATATACTTAAACTTCAAATTGGTTTTGTGTATTTCTTTGCTGGAATTTCTAAACTAAATTACCACTGGCTTTTTGAAGGACAACCTCTAATAAATTGGCTAAAACACCAGTCAGATTTTCCAATAATTGGAAAATTATTACTTTATGATTTTACAGCCTATTTATTTAGTTGGACAAGTGCAATATTTGACATTTTCATATTCTTTTTACTTATTAATAAAAGAAGCAGATTGATTAGCTACTTTGTAGCTTTTATCTTTCATATTATGACTGCTATTATGTTTCCTATTGGTGTTTTCCCATATGTAATGATTGCAAGTACATTAATATTCTTTAACGATAATTTTCACAAGAAAATAATAGGTTTTATTTCTAAATATAGTTTACTAAAAAGCAATAATTTTTCTGAAGAAAAAACAAATTATCAAACTAAAACTAACAGTATACTAAAAGTTTTTTTAATTGGATTCTTCACCCTACAAATCTTTCTTCCTTTAAGATTCATGTTATATCCAGGGAAATTATTTTGGACAGAACAAGGCTACAGATTTAGCTGGAGAGTAATGCTCATAGAGAAAGCTGGTTATTCTCAATTTTATATTCACGAACCAAAAATGGATAGAAAAATGCTAATTCAAAATAGAGATTTTTTAACACCGCAACAAGAAAAAATGATGTCTACTCAACCCGATATGATTCTACAATATGCACATTATCTTTCTAAGACTTTTAAAGATTCTTCCCTAGTAGAATCCAACGGAGAAATGATAAAAATGGGGACAAACCCAAAAGTAACTGCAGAAATAACAGTTAGTTTATTTAATAAAGGTAGTAGAAAGTTTATAGATTCCGAAAAGAATCTTTCTGAAATTAAAAGAGGTTTTGGCAATAAAGAATGGATACTTGATTATGAAAATTAAATTACTTGTATTAATACTATTTTTATCTGTTCAAAGTTTCTCCCAAAAAGGGAAAATATCTGGATATGTCACCAATTCCAATAACGACCCACTTGCCTTTACCACAGTATATATAGAGAAAATTAATAAAGTTTTCTACAGCAATAATCTTGGGTTTTTCACCATTCCAAAACTCAATTATGGAGAATATGTAATTAGTTATTATTTAACTGGTTTTACCAAAAAAAGCGATACTATAACTTTAGATCAACCCTATCTAAATTTATCGAAAGTTATTCTTGAAGAATTAAGTTATGATTTAGAAGAATATGAAACAAAACAAGAAGAAGAATTCAACATAAGAAAATTACGAGCTATTGAAGGAGTAATGATTACTCAGGGAAAAAAAACTGAAGCAATTTCTGTAGAGTCAATAGATGCTAATAAAGCTACCAACCAAAGTAGACAGATCTACTCCAAAATACCGGGAATAAATATTTGGGAGAGCGACGGAGCCGGAATCCAATTAGGATTGGGTGGAAGAGGTTTAAATCCTAGTAGAAATTCTAATTACAACACTAGACAAAATGGATACGATATTAGCGCTGATGCTTTAGGATATCCAGAGAGTTATTATAGCCCACCTTCTGAGGCAATTCAAGAAATTCAATTAATAAGAGGTGCTGCTTCTTTACAATTTGGTCCTCAGTTTGGAGGTTTGATAAATTTCAAATTAAAAGAAGGAAACCCAGATAAAAAAATAGAATCTATAATACGACACACGATAGGTTCCTACCAATTGAATAATTCTTTTGTAAGTCTTGGTGGAACGAACAAAAAGTTCAAATACTATGGTTTTATAAATCTCAAATCTGGAGATGATTGGCGAGCAAATTCTAATTTTGATTTAAAAAATGGATATCTACATTTTACCTATTCTCCAAATGAAAAAACAAATCTAAATTTTGATTTTACTAAAAT
>CALKFX010000098.1 GCA_938084875.1 uncultured Flavobacteriales bacterium
ATATACAGTAGCTGAAGAACTGAAAATAAAATTTATTTCTTTATTTAAATTCTTTAATTCGTTCAATAAATTAGTCAAAGAAAAAAGATTATTAGTATAGTATTTTAAGGGATTTTCAACACTTTCTCCAACTGCTTTTGATGCTGCAAAATGAATGACTCCTCCGATATCTTTATTATTTTCAATAAAGTCTTTTGTTGATTTAATATTTCTTAAATCTAACTTTTCAAATTTAATTGATTTATTGCATATTTTATTGATTCCGTCAAGAACACTTAATGAGGAATTTGATAAATCATCAACTATAACAACTTTATAACCTTTATTTACTAGTTCTACTACAGTATGGCTTCCAATGTATCCTAAACCTCCCGTAACTAATATTTTTGACATCTTGATTTTTATTTATCTAAGTTAATAAATAAAAAAAACCTCTTGAATAACAAGAGGTTTTTTTTAATAAATAAACGTTAAGATTAATTGTCTTTTCCGGCTAAATTAAATTTACCGTCAATCATATGACCTACGTGAATGTAAATTTGATCTTCATGACCTCCGTCTACAAGACTCCAAAATTTTGTTCTTGCATCCGAATTATCTGATCCGGCTTCACTAATTGATTTGGAAAATTCATTAATATCGGAATATGCACTAAAAAATTCAGCTTCATATCCAGATCCTTTATAGTGAGTTGTTGCACCTCCACCTAGGATATTTCCTTCACTAACGCCTGGTTTTATTGTCCAATCCATAAAGGCATTTACCATTTCAGTTGGATTTTGTCCCTTTGTATTGTATGCCCCTAAAACCCAGACAAATGGAATATCCCAATCTACGTTTTCTTTAGCAGCGTAATTATTCTCACCGTCAAAATTTCTTAGTTCATCCCAATGACCATCAAAATGTGACCACCATTCGTCAAACACATCTCTCATTTTCTTTTGGTCATCTTCACTAAGTTTATTAACGTTTTTTCCTAAAGCGCCAAAAAAATCGTCTTTTACAGCTGCTTCTGCAGATGGATAAACATCGTAAATCACAACACTTGCTCCAGAACCATACCAGTGTCTGTACACCCATTGTTGTTCGTGAGTTCTTTCTTCTCCTTGAGCCATGTCTGTTATTTGTTTATGCAATTCAGCAAATCTATTTATATCACTAGCTGGAATATCTAAATAAGTTGCTTCTACCACACTTTGTGCAGAAATTGAAAATGCAAAAAGCATTAATAAAATTAAATTGATTTTTTTCATAAAAATTTTTTTAAATTAGAAACATAAGGTACAAATTTTAAATTTAACATTCGTCATTGAATGTGTTTAAACAAAAATTATTTAAATGAAAAAGTATTTATTAGTAATTATATTGTTGATTATAATTTCATGTGAAAATTCTCAAAATGTAGTTAACCCTATACCAACCGAACGTCAAAAGATTTGGCAAGAAATGGAATACTATGCATTTATTCATTTTAACATGAATACATTTACAAATAAGGAATGGGGATTTGGTGATGAATCACCTTTAGCTTTTAATCCTTCGGAACTTGACACAGATCAATGGGCTAGAATAATTAAAGAATCTGGAATGAAAGGGATTATAATCACTGCAAAACATCACGACGGATTTTCGTTATGGCCTAGTAAATATACAGAACACTCTGTCAAAAACAGTCCTTGGAAAAACGGAAAGGGAGATTTAATTAAAGATTTAGAAAAATCATGTAAAAAGTACGGTTTAAAACTTGGAGTTTATTTATCTCCGTGGGACAGAAACCATCCGGATTATGGAACAGAAAATTATATTTTATATTTCAGGAATCAATTAACTGAGCTTTTAACAAATTATGGAGAAATATTTGAAGTATGGTTTGACGGAGCTAACGGAGGAGATGGACATTACGGAGGAGCTAATGAAATTAGAAAGGTTGATAAAAAAACTTATTATGACTGGCCTAATACTCATACAATAATTAGAAAATTACAACCAAATGCTGTTATATTTAGTGATGCAGGTCCAGATATTAGATGGGTTGGGAATGAAAAAGGTTATGCAAGTAAAACCACTTGGTCAAATATTTATCGTGATAGCTTGTATGGAGGTATGCCAGACTTTTACAAATTTTCATCTGGCCAAGAATTTGGAACTCATTTTATCCCAACAGAAACAGATGTATCTATAAGACCTGGATGGTATTATCATCCTGAAGAGGATGATAAAGTTAAGTCTCTAGATAAATTAATTGATATTTATTTTAATTCAATAGGTTTAAATAGTTCTTTATTATTAAATATTCCTGTTGATAAAAGAGGACTAATTCATGAAAATGATGCTCAACGAATGCTTGAGCTAAATCAATTTGTTAAAAATACTTTTAAAAATAATTTAATAAAGAAATCTAACTTGTCTTTCAATAATAAAAGTCATCCAATTAACAAGATTGTTGACAGAGATATTGATACATTTTGTTCTTTTAAATCAAATGAAAATAATATAATTGGTATTTCTCTTGACACTGAAAAATTAGTCGATGTTTTTGAAATTTCTGAGAACATTAATCTTGGACAAAGAATTAAAGAATTTATATTCGAAATAAAAGTAAATGAAAAATGGGTTACAATCGAAAAAGGAACAACTATTGGAAAAAAAAGGCTAATAAAATTTGAACCTTTAACAGTGAAAGATTTAAGGTTTACAATCTATGATTCCAAAGACATCCCATTAATTTCTGAAATTGGACTTTACAAATCTTCTAAATGAAAACTATTCGAAAATTATTGTTTGATCATTGTGAAAACAACATAAATTTTAAATTAAAAAGATATTTAAAAATTGATCAAGACTTACTAATATCTTTAAACGAAGAAACTAAGAGCAGTGCAGGAGACAAACATGAGACTACTAGGGCAATGATTCAAATCGAAAGAGAAAAAAACAGTAAGAGAATAAAAGAAATAGAAAATTTAAAAAAACAGCTTATTATAATAAAATCAGTACAATCAGATAATTCAAAAGTATCACCTGGTTCGATAATTCTTACATCAACCAATAATTATTTTATTTCAATATCTTCAGAAATATTTAGCAACGATACTAGTAAATTTTACTGTGTTTCAATAAATACACCAATTGCAAAGGCATATTTAGGCAAGATGATTGGAGATATTGTTACCTTTAATAATATTGATAGCAAAATTGAAAAAATAATTTAATTCCCATAGCATGTTCTATTCTAAATCAAATTACTTTTTACTTTTTTTTTTAACATCATGCTTAGTATGGACTCAAAATGTTAAGGAAAAAATATTTTTCAAGAGTTCAAACCCTTACTCTTTTAGCGAAATCATTTCTAAATCCAATAATTCTGAACAAGATGTGTTTGGACATTTAACAGTTCCTTTAGACTCAATAAACCCTAATAAGAAATATCCATTAATAATTGGTGTGGCTGGAAGTGAGGGATGGAAAAATCATCACTATGATTATATTAAAATGTATCAAGATTTAGGTTATGCAACCTTTGAATTAAATAGTTTTCAAAGTCGAAATATTAAATCAACTGTAGGAAAGCAAAATCAAGTTACTGTAGCAGCCATGGTGTTTGATGCGTATAAAGCTCTGGAAACTCTC
>CALKFX010000099.1 GCA_938084875.1 uncultured Flavobacteriales bacterium
TTTTTTGCATCGCCGTTTAGCCTAAATACGTTTGCTACATCACTAGAACCATAGTTATTTCTAGAAAAAGTATTGTCTTCCAGATTTAAAATGGAATTTGAAAAATTTATTGTTGGTAATTCAGTGGTATAAAAATTATTATTTGGATTTACCCTTTCTACAACTGGGGGTCTACCTTGATTTATCGGAGGAGAACTATTGGTTGGCGCTGGAGTTTCAGGAACATACTGGTTATTGTGTGATGAAGTTTGTTTAAAAGAAGAAATATCAAAATTAAGTTTAAGTGCAGTATAGTAATACTTATCATTCAATAAATTATTATCAATTGCATTTATATTGTTCTTTAAAGCGTAAGTGATTTTATGCTCAACTCCCATAGACCATCTTTCATTAAATTGATAACCAACTCCAAATCCTAGGGATGGCATAAATCTCATTCTATTTTTTTCAACTTCAGTTTCAAAATGCCCATCACTTAAGTTCTTAAGTTGTATAGCAGTTTGAATGTCTGATTCCAATGTCAAACTACTATAATCGTATGGAAATCCATCATCAAAAACACTATTAGAGGTTCCATTTAAAATATCTCTATTAACATCGTAGCGAGTTATTCCTATTCCACCAAATCCATATATTATCCAACCTGTTTTTTCTCTTAATTTATTTAAAGTCAATACACCTTCAAATGTAAATTCATTAAATTTCATTTGGTAATTATTGTATGAGTAGATAGAGTCATCGTTAAAGCCAGGGGATAATGAAGAATAAAACCCATTGGGGTCGGCAAATGAGTCAGCGATTGGAACCCACCCAGTATTTTTACCTTTCAAATACCTGAATCTTAAATCAAAAGAGAAAAATTTGTCCTCTTTTTCATAAATAGATTTCCCAAAAGTAAATCCTCTTGTATAGCCTGCAAATGGTGTACTATAAGCAGTATCATAGCTATTTGAATATTTTTCTAATATTTGCCAGCTCCCACCTACATTAAACCCTAAATTCCATCCACTATCATTTGTGTAATTAACAAATTGAGCTACTGAAATATTAGTTATAAAAACTATTATATATAAAAATATGTTTTTCATCATATGTTAGTAAATTTACATATATCGTGCCAAATTATTACATAGCATGATTTAATGTTTTATTATTTTTTAAAAAAACTAATTATATATAGCAATGATGGTTAGAAAATTTTTGATACTATTTTTCCCCATTTTTTTTTGGAACAATATTTTATTTTGTCAGTTTGGAGCTAATAATTTTTTTGAAAATGCGCATCATATTTGTTATAAGCAACCTCATTCTTCAAACAACAACTTTTCCAGTTCTATTCATTCTTTAAGTAATTATAATTTTGATTCATTAGTCAACTGTATTAATCTTGATAATTCTTCTTGGTATAAGTTCGCTACCAATAGTAATGGAGGTCCCGTGGATGTTTTAATTAACCAAATAACATGTTCAGGAGATTCTAACATCATATTTCAAAACAGCATTGAGGTTGTTTTTATCTATGCAGATTTGAATTTACATACAGAATTTTTTGAAATAATAGATTATTGTTATACGTTAAACACCTCCTTATACTTAACATTATCAAACTTATTGCCAGACAAAGACTATTATATTTTAATAGACGGGTTTAATTCTCTTGATTCTGTTCCTATTTCAACAACTTGTTCTTATCAAATTGAGATTTCTGGAATAGGAGCCAAGCCAAAAATTGATGCTGGTGAAGACATTTTTGTCCTACCTGGTACTGAAATTCAACTTCAAGGTTCAGGAAACGGTTCGCCGTCCTGGTATCCAAGCTTTTTTTTGGACAGTGCAACTTCCTATTCCCCATATTTCATAGCCAATACAACTACTGACTTACTACTCACCACTACTGATTACAATGGTTGTGAATACCAAGATATTGTTAGAGTCTATGTGGAGCCCCCTTTGGTTTTTTACAATACCATAACACCAAATAATGACGGGAAAAATGACTTTTGGACAATTAAAAATATTGAAAACTATCCTTTTTGTAAGGTTGAAATTTACAATAAATGGGGACAACAAGTTTATCAAAACGTAGGTTACGGCAATAGTCAAAAATGGGATGGCACTAACAACGGCAAGCCATTATCGTCTGGAACCTATTTTTATGTATTAGACAATGGCTCTGATATAAATAGTGAGATTTTTAAAGGAACAATAAATTTATTGAGGTGAAAAAACTGTTTTTTATTTTTGTTGTTTTTTATTCTTTAGGCTTTCAAGGACAACAAACTTTACAATATTCAAATTATTTAGAAAATTCTTTTTATTTAAACCCTGCAGTAGCTATTTTGGGAAAGAAAAGTTTAAATATCATCTATAGAAATCAGTGGATCGGCTTTGAAGGAGCTCCAAAAACTACTTTTCTTAGTTATCAGTCATCTTTTTCACACAAAAAAGATGTTAAATCTTCTTCATT
Source organism: uncultured Flavobacteriales bacterium (assembly GCA_938084875.1). Classification (GTDB taxonomy): domain Bacteria; phylum Bacteroidota; class Bacteroidia; order Flavobacteriales_D; family Parvicellaceae; genus MED-G20. Next base: position 2,468 of record CALKFX010000099.1, read on the forward strand.
TTCAAGTTTTGGTGGATTTCTTCAAAATGAGAATATTGGAGCTTTTAGAAGCTTTAAAATTAATATTTCTTACAGTTATTCTTTTCTGTTAAGTTCTAATTGGAGATTATCTTTTGGTTCTTTTCTTGGATTTCAGCAATTGGGTTTAGATGTTACAGGTGTTACATTATTTGACCCCAACGATCCAGTGGTAGATGTTTCAAACATCAGCATATTTCCTGATTTTTCTATGGGTTTTGCTCTCACCAATAACAGCAATCTTTTTGGAATTAGTACAAAACAAGTTTTTCAAAACAACTGGAAAAAAATTGTTAATAGTGACTTATCACAAAATGAATCTAGTGTTGTATTTATTGCTGCAAAAAAAATTGCTTTAAATAATATTTGTTTCACGCCAATTATCATGCTTGATTTTACTGGACAATTTAAACCAAAACTTATAGCTGGATTAAAAATAGACTTTAAAGAAATTATATCAGCTGGAATAGCTGTAAGAAATGAGAATACTGTTTTAGGGCAATTTAAAATTATGTTTACTAAGAATTTGCAATTTTCCTATGCTCACGATTTTTCTTTTTCCAATATTTTATTAAGACCATTGAACTCAAATGAGTTGATGGTATCTTATATTTCCTCAATTAGAGAAAATAACAAGCATAAAAATACCATATCTTTCTTTTAGTCCTTTTTTTTTGACTTTTCACCCTATTTAGCATCTAATATGTCCTATTTTTCTATGGTTTTTCAACAATAAGTGGTACTTTTCAACAAAAAACTAGAACTTTTTCTGTTTTCTTGCGTATCGTGGACATTAAGTAGTTTTGAAGTAGTATTATAATTTTTGTGCAAATGAAGTTATTTAAGGTAATTTTTATATTTCTTTTTTCTCTATTACTGGGTTCAAATTACGCTCAGTGGAACGATGGAATATCTGTTAGTTCTGGAAATGGTCTAGATGCAACTCCTTCGGAATTTTTAAATAATGGGTATGCTGTAAAATGTGACGGCGGTTCTGATGGCCAGATAAGAGTAACGGTAACTTCTGGTACCGGCCCTTTTTATTATGACTGGGGAAATGGAGACGAAGGATTTGGAACTTCTGTGCCACTACAAATGGTTTTTGAACCAGCTTCTACAAAACCTGCAGGAACTTACCAAGTAACAATTTATGATACTGGAAATGATGTTGGAGGAGACCCTGACGAAATAACACTAACAATTTCTATCTTATCTCC
>CALKFX010000100.1 GCA_938084875.1 uncultured Flavobacteriales bacterium
CCAAATTAATAAAACAGATGTAATTACAGTGATTTCAAATGGTATTCCAATATCATCGAATAAAATTAGTTGTAGAACACTTGATACTAAAAGCAGGCGAATAGAGGCACCAATTAATCTTGAAAGTAAAAAAAAACCTGCACCAGTTTTATAACTCCAAAAGCCAAATCTTTTCTCTAGATAAGAATATATGGAGGTTAATTCCATTTTATAATATATAGGAAGCAAAACATATGCTACTATTAGATAGCCAATAAGGTAACCAAAAACCATTTGCATATAACTAAATTGGTCTGTAGGGTTAAGTCCAGATTCTGCAGAATATTTGGCAACGGAGCCAGGGATAGAAATAAAAGTTATCCCTGATAAAGAGGCTCCAATCATACCAAAAGCAACAATGTACCAAGGAGATTTTCTATCTCCAGTAAAAAAAGAATCGTTAGAAGCAGATTTAGAGGTGAAATAAGAAATCAACACCAATATTAGAAAGTATAAAACAAGTACAATGAATACTATAGTATTGGTCATAATTATTAATCTTGTACTAATTTAGGGATTGTAAATTGACTAATTATCAATAGTATAATAAACTATTCAATTCTGGGAGTTAATAAAAATGAGAATTAGTGCATAGTTTGGTATAGCATTTTTAAATTAGCAAAATGGATTTTAAATCTAAATTATTAAACGATGCTGTAGAACAAATGTCTAGTCTTCCTGGAATTGGAAAAAGATCTGCATTAAGACTGGTACTTCATCTTTTAGATCAGAGTGAAAAAGAAGTAAAAGATTTCACCCAAGCTTTTCTAAGCTTAAAAGAGCATCTTAATTTCTGTTGTAAATGCTTCCATATTACTGAGCAAAAAATGTGTGAGATATGTAGAAATCCGTCTAGATCAGAAGAACTAATTTGTGTAGTTCAGGACATAAGAGATCTTCTTGCAATCGAAAGCACTCAACAATTTTATGGCAAATACCACGTTCTTGGGGGAATAATTTCCCCAATGGATGGAATAGGTCCCAATGATTTAAAAATTAATGAATTAAAAGAAAGAATTATTAAAGAGAATACAAAAGAAATTATTTTAGCTCTTCCTGCAACTATGGAAGGAGACACAACTAATTTTTATTTATATAGAAAACTTCAAGATACAAATGTAAATATCACGCTAATTTCAAGAGGAATTGGGGTTGGTAATCAATTAGAATACATTGATGAACTAACTCTTGGCAAGTCTCTGTTGGACCGATCTGTTTACAAAACAAATATTACAAACTAATAAATTTGGAGCTATCGGTAATCATAGTAAATTATAATGTAAAACACTTTCTTGAGCAATGCTTAATTTCTGTTAAAAAAGCTTTAGTAGGAATTGAGGGGGAGATTATAGTGGTGGACAACAACTCTGTAGATGGTTCCTTGAATCTTTTAAATAATAAGTTTAGTGAAATTAAAGTTATAGCCAACAAAAAAAATACTGGATTTTCTGTTGCAAATAACCAAGGAATAAAGATTTCAAAAGGAAGGAATATTTTATTACTAAATCCGGATACTGTTATTCAAGAAGACTCCTTAAGAAAATGTCTAGAGTTTTTTGACAAAAATGAAGATGCAGGTGCTTTAGGAGTTAAAATGTATGATGGAAATGGAAGGTTTCTTCCAGAATCTAAAAGAGGATTACCAACACCTAGTGTTGCATTTTATAAGATTTTTGGGTTATCTTCTTTATTTCCAAACTCTAAAACATTTGGCAAATACCATCTCGGATATCTTTCACAAAATGAAAATCACAAAGTAGATGTTCTCTCTGGTGCCTTTATGATGATTAGAAAGAAAGTACTAGACGAAGTTGGCTTATTAGATGAAACATTTTTCATGTATGGAGAGGACATAGATTTGTCCTACAGAATTAAAGAAGGGGGATATGAAAATTACTATTTTTCAAATACAAAAATAATCCATTATAAAGGGGAGAGTACCAAGAAAAGCTCAGTCAATTATGTATTTGTTTTTTACAAGGCTATGGTGATTTTTGCTGAAAAACATTTCTCCAAGCAGCACGTTAAAACATTTTCTAAGCTAATAAATATTGCCATTTATTTTAGGGCAACAATTGCACTTGTAGAAAGAGTTTTAAAAAGATGGATTTTACCAATTATGGATTTTATTTTTTTTAATGGTTTTATTTTTGGGATTTCCTCCCTCTATCAAAACTATTCTGGAATATCCTTCCCAGAAGGAACAATAAAATACATCATTCCAATATATGCTTTAATATGGACAATTTGTAATAGTTTGTTTGGGAACCAAAGACCTCCAGTTAAATATTCTAATCTTTTAAAGGGAAATTTGACTGGTCTTATTATCATATTATCGCTCTATGCATTATTGCCAAAAAGCATTCAATTTTCAAGAGCAATTATTTTGGGTTCTTCTTTAACTTGTTTACTAATAAGTTTGTTTACTAGAACTTCATTTAAATTGTTAAAAATTGGACTATTTAAAGGTTTTACAGTTTTTCACAAAAATATAGCATTGGTTGGATCACTTGAGGAAATTCAAAGAACTGAAAAACTTATGCTCATTAATAGTGACAGTTCAAGAAATATTTTCAAAATTTCTTCGGATACAAAATCTCATAACCGAGAAAATTATCATGGGAATATTTCTCAACTTAACGAATTCATAAATATTAACAAAATAACTGAGGTAATTTTCTGTGCCAAAGATATTAGCGCACAAAATATTATCTATTCAATGGCGGTGGTCAATTCAAAGAAGAATATAGATTTTAAAATAATTCCAGAAAAAACTCAATTTATTATAGGTAGTCAATCTATTTATACTAATGACACATATTTCACTACAGAACTTAACCATATAAATAGCATAGAAAATATTCGGAAAAAAAGAAATTTTGACATCTATACAGCTTTTATTTTAATTATATTTTCTCCAATTTTTGGAATATTATTTAAAAACTATTTAAAAGCATTGAAAAATATTAAATGGGTATTAACAGGAGATAAGACATGGATAGGTTACGAACATTCCTCTTTGAACAATAAACTCCCAAAAATCAAAACAGGTGTTTTTTCGATAGTAGATATTGAAAAAAATATGGAAGAAGAAGTTATTGACAAAATAAATATTATTTATGCCAAAGATTATAACTTGATTCTTGATAGCAAGATTTTTTTAAAAAATATTTTTAAATTATACTAGGAATTAAAATCTTGTTTATTAATATCCTAAATAAAGTTATTTTTGCATTTTAAACCAAAAGAAAGACTTAAAATAGAATGGCAGAATTTAAAGTAGAATTACCTAAAATGGGAGAAAGCGTTGCGGAAGCAACCATTACTACATGGTTAAAAGCAGTAGGAGATGCAATTCAAGAGGACGAACCAATTGTTGAAATAGCTACGGACAAAGTTGATTCTGAAGTACCTGCCCCATGTTCTGGCATTTTAAAAAAAGTTTTATTTAATGAAGGAGATGTTGTTGAAGTCGGATCAGTTTTTGCAATTATTGATTCTGAAGCAAGTTCTGAGAGTCAAGATAAACCACCATTAGAACCAGCTATTTCAAATGAAGAAATAGAAGATAAAGTGGAGGAAGAAATATTAGAACCATTAATAAATACTGCCAAGGTTGAAATTCAAAACAACTTTAATAATTCAAATAAATTTTATTCTCCATTGGTTAAAAGCATTGCATCCAAAGAAGGAATTTCTCTTGAAGAATTAGAGTCTATTAATGGTACTGGGGCTAATCAAAGAGTTACTAAAAAAGATATTTTAAATTATGTTAGTTCTGGAAAAAAATTAAATTCTACTGAAGCTATTGCCAGGACCAACCAACCTATAACAAATACTCCAAAAACTATACATACTATCAGTGGCCAAGATGAAATTATTGAAATGGATAGAATGAGAAAGCTAATAGCTGACCATATGGTAAATTCTGTTAATACTGCTCCTCACGTAACATCATTTGTAGAAGCAGACGTTACAAATCTTGTTCTTTGGAGAAATAAAACAAAAAAATATTTTTTAGAAAAAGAAGGTGAAAAGTTAACTTTTACTCCAATATTTATTGAAGCAATTGCCAAAGCACTAAGAGATTATCCATTAGTGAATTCTTCAATCGATGAGGATAACATTATTGTTAAAAGCAATATTAACATAGGGATGGCAACTGCTTTACCCTCTGGAAACTTAATAGTTCCAGTAATTAAAAATGCAGATCAACTAAATCTTGTAGGTTTAGCTAAAACTGTAAATGACTTGGCCAACAGAGCAAAATTAAGTCAATTAAAACCAGACGAAATTTCAGGAGGAACTTATACAGTTTCTAATGTTGGTACATTTGGAAACGTAATGGGAACACCAATTATTAATCAACCTCAAAGTGGAATTTTAGCACTTGGAGCAATTAAGAAAAAGCCTGCAGTTATCGAATCAGACTCTGGAGATTTAATTGGAATTAGACATATGATGTTTTTATCACACTCCTACGACCATAGAAATATTGATGGAGCTTTAGGTGGGCAATTTGTTAGAAAGGTTGCTGATTACCTAGAGAATTTTGATGTAAATAGAGTCTTATAAAATGCAAAGGCTTCAAAAAATAATACTTTTTTATCTTATCTATTTACTCCCTTTTTCAATAGTTCACAGCCAAAATTCTAAAGATTTAAACCTTAAAATTCAAGGTGCCAATCAATTAATGATTGAAAAAAAATATTCCATTGCAAAAGATTTGTGGATGGAAATTGTTAAGCAACAGCCCAAGAATGCAAATATTAATTATAAAACTGGTTTGTGCCTTTTAGAGTCTTCTAATTCTAAATTAGAATCTTTGATATATTTAAAAATTGCTGCAAAAAAAATCAATAAAAATTACTCCCCCTTTGACAATACAATTACTACAGCTCCAATTGAAGCAAATTTTTATTTAGGAAAATCTTACCATATTAATGGATTTCAAGATTCAGCAATTATATTCTTGAATAAATTCAAAGAGTTGGCATCTAAGAAACATTATTTGAAAAGTGAAAATGAAAAACTAATAAAGTGGTGTGAAAATGAAAAAATAGTTGCCGACAACAGTAACAATCACATAATTTTGGATGAATTTAAAAACACAAATACTTCCTACGATGATTTCAACCCTCAAGTTTCAAGAGATGGAAATACTATTGTTTTTTCATCGAATAGAACTAGGTCTGGAAAACAAAATGAAGAAATATTTAATGTTAATACCGGCAACCATTTTACAGACCTATATATTATTTACAAAGATTTAAAAAATGAATCTTGGATGGAATCTAAATTATTAAAATTTTCAAAATCAACATCAAATCAAATAACCATTGGGAAATCTGATGATATTGAAAAAGTTTTTTTCACAAACGGTGAGAAAGATAGTAAAGGAAAAAATACTATTTCCTACAGTAGAAAAAATCAAAACTTTTCCTATGCGAAAGAGTTCTTGGATTTATCTGAATTTAATATTTCAAGTTTAATGATTACAGAGGATGGAGAAAATTTATTTTTCTCTAGCAATAAATCTGGTGGTTATGGAGGAGAAGATTTGTGGGTTTGCAAAAGAGAGAATAATTCTTGGTCTAAGCCTACCAATATGGGCGCTTCTATAAATTCTCAATTTGATGAAATATGTCCATTTTTACACACAGATGGAATGACATTTTATTATAGTTCAAATGGAGAGAAAAGTATAGGAGGATATGATGTTTTCTACAATCAAAAAGGAACTGATAAAAATTGGAGTAATTCTATAAATTTAGGAACTCCAATAAACACAGTCAATGATGAAATTTATTTTTCCACTTCTCTAGATGGGAAAAAAGGATATTATTCTTCTACCAATAGCCAGCAAAATTTAGACATATATTCTGTTGATATAGCCAAACCCTACTCCAATCCTGTTGTACTTCTCAATGGATATATTGACAAAGAGAATAGTGAAGCTCTGGTCTATAATTTTAAAATCAAATTAACCAATACAGATTTAGATAATAACTCTAAGTTTTATGAACCCAACAAATTCAATGGATCCTATTCATTTAATGTGGAGCAGTGTTACCATTACGACATACAATATTACAAATCATTTACCTTGAGTAGTGGGAAAGTTAAAGAAGTATTAATTCAAGAACAAACTATAAAAGTTCCTTGTGAAATAAATGAAGGATTAACAATAAGTCTCCCTGTTATAAATCAAAAAGGAGAACTTTTAAAGAACAATAATTACGAAATACCTAGAGACAGTATTCTTAAAATTTTAAAGAAAAAGAATAAAAAATACAGCTTTAAAGATATTATTAATACTGATAATAAACTTATTGGACTTCTATTAATAGATGAAGATGGAAATATAATTGACAGAGCAATATTAACTCCTGACGGATTTAAATTTGAAATATTAAATTCGAGCTCTAACTACAATTTTAAATTGGAAAACTTCCCAGATAGCTTAGAACTTTCAGATATTCCTATTATTCTTTTTGAAGAGGGAAAAGAAACCTTAATTCACGGGGATTTTGGAGAAAACAATACTTTTAAGTATTTAAATAATTTTAGCACTTTTAAATTCAAAGAATTAGTTGGTTTAAATAATCCCTTATTTAAAGCATATCTAATTGATGAAAATGGAACAATAATTCAGGAGGGATTACTCACAGAAAATGGATTCAAATTTGAATTAATATCCTCTTCGATCCAGTATAAATTTAAACTAGAAAACTTTCCAAAAAACCTAGATCTTTCAGAAATACCAATAGAAATAGTTAACCATAATGAAACACTTTTTGTTATGGGTGATTTTTCTAACAAAAATGAATTTCTTTTGCCAAAAATCCATTTCAAGAAAACTTTTCAAACAAATCAATACGACATAGAAAGCCAGCCTGACTTCCTTAAGTTCATGGAACTATCATTACAGAAAGTAAAAGAAAATGGAAAAGTTAAATTAGAGATAGTTGGTTCGGCTTCTAGAATTCCATCTACAAAATTTAAGAACAATACTGAACTTGCAAAACTAAGAATTGAAAAAGGGAAGAAAATAATTTACGATTATTTAGATTCCAAAAATATTTCAAGAGATAGTTTCCAAATTATTAAAGAAAAAGCAATTGTTTCAGGTCCTAAATACAATTACAAGACTAAAGACAAGAGCATTTATGACCAGTACCAGTATTTTAGTATATGGGCAGAATAATCTATTAAATTTTATTTCAAAACTTTTACCCTTACAATGGAAATTAACTTAGACAAACCACTTATTGTATTAGATATTGAAGCCACTGGTGATCAAATAAATAAAGATAGAATTGTTGAAATTGGAATGATAAAAACCAATCCAGATGGAAGCGAAGAGATTTATGAACAAAGAATTAATCCTCAGATTCCTATTCCATTAAATATTTCTGAAATTCATAGCATTTATGATTTAGATGTTAAAGACAGTCCAACATTTAAGGAATTGGCTAATGGAATTAAGACGTTTATTGGAGATTCTGATCTATGTGGATTTAATTCTAACAAGTTTGATATCCCAATTTTAGAAGAGGAATTTTTAAGAGCAGGATTGAAAAGTAACTTTGAATCTAAAAAATTGGTAGATGTACAAAACATATTTCATAAAATGGAAAAAAGAACTCTTGGTGCAGCACACCTATTTTATTGTGGCAAAGAGATGGAAAATGCCCATTCTGCAATTCATGATGCTAGAGCCACTCTTGAGGTTCTTAAATCTCAAACTAAAAAATATTCAGAACTAGAAAACAACATCGATTTTTTAAGTGATTTTTCAAAAGCTAATAAAGCGTCTTTGGATTATGCAGGAAGAATAGTTCTTAATGATAAAAAGCAACCAATTATTAATTTTGGAAAACACAAAGGAAAAGAAGTGGAATTTGTATTTAAAAAAGAGCCTGGTTACTATTCTTGGATATTAAAAGGTGATTTTTCACAAAATACCAAATCTTGTTTTACCAAACTTTGGGAGGAATTTAAATCTAAGAAATGAAAATTATTTGTATTGGTCGAAATTATCTAGAGCATGCAAAAGAAATGGGTAAATCTATTACAAAAGAACCCATTTTCTTTCTAAAACCTGACTCTTCTCTTATAGCAAAAAAACAATCTTTTTTTTTACCAGATTTTAGTGATAATATTCATTACGAAGTAGAGTTGGTTTACAAAATAAAAAAAGTGGGTAAAAGTATTGATCCTGTTTTTTCTAAAGACTATTACGACAAGGTAGGTCTTGGTATTGATTTTACAGCAAGAGATTTACAAGCAAAATGTAAGTCGAATGGACATCCATGGGAAATAGCTAAATCTTTTGACCAGTCGGCTTTAGTCGGTGAAAATTTTTTCGATGTTAGTTCTTTAAAGGAGTTAAATTTTTCACTGTTAAAAAACGGGGAAACTGTTCAAAAAAGCAATGCCAATGAGATGGTATTCAGTATTGATCAAATAATTAGCTACGTTTCTAAATTTATCACTTTAAAAATTGGAGATTTGATTTTCACAGGAACACCTGCAGGAGTTGGTTCGGTAAGAATTGGGGATAAATTAGAAGGGTTTATAAATAAGGAAAAAGTATTTTCTCTAAATATAAAATAATTCAATATTCGATGAGCTCTTGAATATATTCACTGCCTTGTAAAATATCATTTTGATCTCCGTTGTTTATTTGAGTAACTATTTCTTCTTTATAAACTAATCCAAGACCTAATGAATAGATTTCTTCAGTATTTTCGTATTGTAACAAGTTAGATTTATAATTTTGGTTAATAGTTACACAACTATCAAAAGTGAAATTATTTAAAGTGAAATTAGTATGGATACTCTGTACTACATATTCTTGGTATCCCAAATTATTAAATACATTTCCATTCCAAAAAGAATTTTCATCAATTGGGAATATTAATTTTGTATAGCTAATATTTTCTTCGGTTTGTTGTACAGAAGTTGTTGATTTTTTGACGACCCAAACATCTTTAATAGTGTAATTATCTGTAGTATCTGTCCTAGAATATCTTTCAATTCTATAGGCAGTATCTCCTTGTAAATCAATAAAAGATTCTGCTATAATTTCTTTTAGATAATAGGAAGAAGTATCTTTTCCAAAAGAATTATGAATAATATTAGTAACTAAAAAATGTTTTTCTCTCTCAAGTTCTATTGGAAAATATTCTTTGTAATACTTTACTTCGTTGTACACTACTGGATCACATGAAAAGTGAATAATAAGTAATAAAAAAAGGATATTATTCTTCATTTTTTTTCTCTACTAATTTTCCTTTATCGTAGGTCACTTTTTTCATATTTGATTTTTCACCATCATAAAAAAACCAATCTCCTTGCTTGAAATCATTTTTAAAACTCCCTTTTGTATCTATAGTTCCATCGGCAAAATAGTAAGTAAACAAACCATCTCTTTTTCCCATTGAATAATTACCTTCTGACTTTACTCTTCCCAATTTATAATATTGTTTCCAGGACCCATTTTTCAAACCGTTTACACAATTGTATTCTTCCATAATTTTAACAGAATTAGTTTCTTCATCTTCTGGGTAATATAAATACTGAGGACCTTCCATAGCACCTTTGTCAAAATTAAAAACGTTAAGCAAAATTCCTGTTCTAGAATAGGTAAACCATTTGCCTTGTTTCATTTGGTTAATAAATTTCCCTTTTGCCATAACATACCCGTTGTCAAAATACATTTCTGAAGAAGAAAGAGAATCATTAATGAAATTTACTTTTGCCGAAATATGACCTTCTTTTGCAAAATAGGTGAAAAGTCCAACTGGTTGGTCATCGACAAAATTACCTTTATATCTTATGGTATTAGTTTCTTCATGGTATCCAACCCATTCCCCTATTTTTTGATTTTTTTTATTACGTTGATTTTTTTGAGTATCCTGTGCATGGATTGTAAATGAGAATATTATTAAGAGAATAAAACAAAATGAACTCTTCATATTTCTAAGTTAATTAAAATAAGTCATTTTAATATGTGGAATTCCATCTTCTAGATAAGTATCTCCCTGGCAAACGAAACCTAAGGATGCGTAAAAATTAATTAAATATTCTTGTGCAGAGAGTTCAATGGTTAAATCAGGAAATTTAGTTTTTACTTCTTGTAAGATAAATTCCATTATTTTTCTAGCATAACCATTTTTTCTATATTTTCTTTTAACTGCAATCCTTCCAATAAAAACAGTATCTGATTCTCTGTAGACCCTTCCTAAAGCTATTATTTTCCCATCTAAAGAACCAAAAAAATGGTCTGAAATTAAATCTAAATTATCTAATTCTTGATAAGGACAGTTCTGTTCTACAACAAAAACACTAATCCTTAATTTAAGCAATTCAAAAAATTGATTTGTTGTTAAATCTGTAAAACTTATACTGTGTAATTCCAAAATATGATTTTGAACTACAAATTTATAACTTTACCTAGATGATAAAAAAGTTTAACGAAAACTATATTTACCAGCCCAAGAAAAATTTGCACATTTCCGAGATTATTGCAGGAATTTCGAATGCAAATCCAGCTATTCTTTCTCAAGCTATAACCTTGTTAGAAAGCCAAAGAAAAGAAGATAAGGCTCTAGTCTATTCTGCACTTTCTAAATTACCACCTTCCGATCATAAATCATTTAGAATTGGGATAACAGGAAGCCCTGGAGTGGGGAAAAGTACATTTATTGAAACTTTTGGCAAGCATTTATCCTCTATGGGCATTAGTGTTGCTGTCTTGACAATTGATCCAAGTTCTAAAATTAACGGAGGAAGTATACTTGGTGACAAAACAAGAATGGAAGAACTTAGTAAAGAACCAAACGTATTTATTAGACCAAGCCCATCAAGAGGCGAACTTGGAGGCGTTGGAGAACAGTCCTACGAGTCTATTCTACTTTGTGAAAAAGCAGGATTTGATGTTATACTAATAGAAACTGTAGGAGTTGGTCAATCTGAAACACATGTTAAACATATAGTAGACTTTTTTTTACTACTAATTTTAGCAGGTGCTGGAGACGAATTACAAGGGATTAAAAGAGGAATAATGGAGATTGCCGATGGGATTGCTATCACAAAAAGTGACGGGGACAACGAGAAAAATGCAAAAATTGCAAAAAACAGTTATCAGAATGCAATTCATTTATTACCTCCAAAAAATAACCATTGGATTCCCAAGGTTAAAACGTGTTCTAGTATTGAAAATAAAGGAATTGCAGAAATTTGGAAATTACTTGAAAAATTCCAAAAACATTGCACCAAAAATAACTGGATAAATATCAATAGAACTAAACAAGATGTTTTTTGGTTTCACCAAAAATTAAATCAATTCTTGATTGAGGACTTTTTATCCAAAGGAAATGTGAAAGAAAAGGTAAAAAAAATGGAAGAGTCTGTTAAAAAAAGAAACCTTGATCCGTTTACAGCAGCTTCTAAAATATTTAATAATGAGTCTTAGAGAAAAACTATTAAAATACCAAGCAAAGGATTTAATTGAGGTCGCAGAACCTCATAGTGATTATACCCACGAAGCTAAAACTATTGCCATTGACATTATAAAAGAAAACAATACTATTGACTTTAAAAATGAAGCTCAATTATTTTGGGAGGAGAAAATTAAAAAAGATATTAAATCTGTCTTAAATTCTAAAGAAATTCCAAAAAGTCATTTTATTAATGAATCAGAAATGAGACTTATTATTAAAGCTTGTTTTGAAAAATGGAAAGAAGAGCAAGAACTCTTTGGGATAGACACTACCAAATATTGGGTAGTGTAGTGAATATGAAAAAAAGATTTTATATAGCCTTAATAGCCATAATAATTGGGGTGATTATTCTTTTTGTGGTTTTTGCTTCCAGAATAAATAAACCATCCTATATAAATATTAAGTCTATTCCAGAAAAAATTCCAAATTATATATTGATTCATAACGATTTAATTGCTGAGGGATTTTCAAGTTATTTTTTAAAACATCCCTTAGAACTAACTAAGTTTTATAAATTTTTTAAAAAATTTAAACTTATTAATAGCTCTGTAGATTACGGAATAATATTAAATGAACCTACAGCAATTTATTATGACCACAAAACTCAGTCGTTAAATGGAATTGTTAAAGTGAAAGACTCAGATTATGCAATAGGTAAAGTAAATGGGAATTTAATAAAAGAGGATTTTAAAGAAATTGTTTTTAATAAAACTTATTCCACTTTTGTTTTCAATAATAAAAAATACAACCAACTATATGTAATTTTTAAATATGGAGA